>CAMOKK010000099.1 GCA_946617545.1 uncultured Bacteroidales bacterium
TAAGTACCGCTGCTGCGGAATATGAGAACACGGATTCACTTATCGGACCATTTTACAGACAAAAAACTGCTGCGGTTCACGCTGCCGTCCATCGCGATGAATATCTTTGCATCGCTGTACATTGTGGTGGACGGTTTCTTTGTAGCCAATTTTGCGGGCAAGTCGGAATTCGCGGCGGTCACCCTGATATTCCCCCTCTTGAACATCCTGGGCACCATCGGCTACATGTTCGGCGTGGGCGGCTATGCGCTGGTTGCCAAGACGCTGGGAGAGAATAACCGGGAACGGGCCAACCGCCTGTTCTCCCTGATTGTGCTGGCCTCTTCCTGCGTGGGCGTGCTGCTGATGGTGCTGGGCTTTGTGTTCATGCCCCAGGTGGCAGGCATGCTGGGCGCAGAAGGGAAACTCCTTGAAAACAGCGTCTTGTACGGGCGCATCTTTATTCTGGCCCTGCCCGCCTGGATTTGGGTGTACGAGTTCCAGCTTTTCTTTGTGGCGGCGGAAAAACCCCGCCTGGGGCTTCTGGTCACCATCATCACCGGGCTCTGCAATATCGTGCTGGATGCGCTGTTCCTGATTGTTTTTAAATGGGGGCTCGCGGGTGCGGCGGCGGCATCGGCTTTGACCCAGATTGTGGGGGGCGTGTTCCCGCTGCTGTATTTCAGCCGCAAGAATGACAGCATCCTCAAGCTGGTAAAACCCGTCTGGGACGGCAAGGAACTGTTCAAATGCTGCATAAACGGCTCGTCGGAATTCATGGAGGAGGCCGCCTCGTCCTTTGTGGGGATTTTCTACAATGTGCAGCTGCTCAGATATGCCGGCGAAGACGGGGTGGTGGTTTATGGCCTTCTGATGTACATCAGCCTTATTTTCTCAGCCATTTTCGTGGGATATTCCAACGGGATAGGACCGGCCATCAGCTACCATTACGGAGCCCGGAATCACTGGGAACTGCGGAATCTGCGAATCCGGAGCCTCAGAATCATCGGCCTTGCATCCCTTGCGATGTTTGCCCTTTCCGAGCTCTTTGCCCGCCCGTTCTCCGCCCTGTTCCTGCAGGATGGCGGGAAATTGCTCGATGACGCCGTCCACGCATTCCGGATTTACTCTTTCGCCTACCTGTTCACGGGCATGGCCGTATTTGGTTCGGCCTTTTTCACGGCGCTCAGCAACGGGCAGGTATCGGCCCTCATTGCCTTTTTACGGACCTTCGTGTTTGAGCTGGGGGCGGTGTTGCTGCTGCCCTTGCTGCTGGGCGTGGACGGAATCTGGAGTTCTGTCGTTTTTGCAGAATTCATGGCGGCCGTCACGGGGGCCATCTTCATGGCGGCCCTGCAAAAGAAGTATCACTATTAAAATTGGAAACTATGAAAACAGCCATATACGGAGCGGGTTCGCTCGGCATCATCCTCGGGGCCTATATCACGGCCGCCGGAAAAGATATCGACCTTATCAATCACAACCGCTCGCAGGTGGAGGCGCTGCGCAGGTACGGGGCCCGTGTAGTGGGTACCGTGGAAAAGACGCAGCCGGTATCGGCCCTTCTTCCGGAAGAGATGAAGGGGCCCTACGACATCATCTTCCTCATGACCAAGCAGCAGCGCAACAAGGAAGTGGTCACGTTCCTGAAGGATTTTCTGGCGCCAGACGGCGTTATCGTCACCTTGCAAAACGGCCTTCCGGAGGAGGGGATTGCCGATATCGTGGGCGAAGACCATGTTCTGGGCTGCACCGTGGCCTGGGGCGCAACCCTGACGGGTCCCGGCATCTCGGAGCTCACCAGCTCCCCGGACAGCCTCACGTTCTCATTGGGCAGCACCGCCAAAACGCCGCATCCATACCTCCCTGTCGTGAAGGAATACCTTGAGACGATGGGAACGGTTACCGTGGAGGAAAACTTTATCGGCACACGCTGGAGCAAGCTGCTCATCAATTCGGCCTTTTCCGGCATGAGCGCGGTGCTGGGCTGCACCTTCGGAGAAGCTGCCGGGCCCATGGAGTCCCGCAAAATCGTCCTCGGCCTCATCAAGGAATGCATCGATGTCTGTGCTACGGCCGGCATCAAGATAGAGCCCGTCCAGGGCAAGGATGCCGTGAAGCTGCTGGGTTATAACGGCCCGGTGAAAAAGGCACTGTCGCTTTTTGTCCTTCCCCTGGCCATACGCAAGCACGCCGCCCTGAAGGCGAGCATGCTGCAAGACATAGAGAAGGGCAAGCTCACGGAGGTAGATGCCATCAATGGCGCCATCGCCGCTTTCGGCCGCAAGGTGGGCTGTCCCACGCCCCTGAACAGCCTGGTCACGGACTTGATTCACCGCATAGAGAAAGGTCAGCTCAAGCCGGGATTCGACAACCTGAGGTTCTTCAACAACGGCCTCTGAACCAGTTTGTTCCATGCCCGTTCAACTGTTCGTACAGGCAAAAACAACAACTTTTAGGGAAAGCTATGCCCAAAATGCAGATAAAATTGTTATCTTTATGGCGCAAAAACTAAAACTACTATGAATACAGCAGCATTGACCGCTCAGCGCTATAGTTTTTCTCAGTGGCGCACTTACCTGGCCGCCCTTGTTTTCATTGCGGGCAACATCCTTGTTCCCCAGCTTTGTCACCTGATTCCCGACGGAGGTCTCATTTTCCTGCCCATCTACTTCTTCACCCTCGTGGGTGCCTTCAAGTGCGGCTGGAAGGTGGGTATTCTGACGGCGGTCCTTTCTCCTGTTGTGAACTGTGCCCTCTTTGGGATGCCGCCCGTGGCTTCGCTGCCGGCCATCCTCATCAAGTCGCTGGCTCTTGTGGGGGCCGTGGCGCTGGTATCCAGAAAAATGGGCTTCTCTTTCTGGAGCGTAGCCGTTGCCGTGCTTGCGTACCAGCTGGTTGGCATGTGTGCCGAATTTTTCATGGACTTCAACCTTATGCATTCCCTGCAGGACGTACGCATCGGCTGGCCCGGTATCCTGATTCAGATAGTGGGCGGCTGGGCCCTCCTCAAAGCCATTGAAAAATGGTAGGAGTCCTGAAGTCCTTCCAAATACCCCTGTCGCAATATGCCGACGATGTCCAGCGCATCGTCGGCACTTGCATTGAGCGTTTCGGGGAGCGGGAATGGAAGCTGGTGGTAATGACAAACGAGATTCACGGCCATCTGGGCATTTATTCAACCATCGGGGCCAAGATGGGCCTTTTTGCCCGCGAGTGGTTTGAGGCGCAGGGCCTCGGCGGAGAGATTTCCGTCCTTTCCTATGCCGGGTGCGTCCCGCCGGTCAGCTGCCTGAACGACGGCCTGCAGATGGCCACCGGCGCAACGCTCGGACACGGGCTCATCGGCCTTTCGGAAGAAGCGGAAAAGAGGGTGGAGGCGGTCTTTACCTGCGGTGATACCTCCTTGCGGCTCAGGCTCAAGCCTTCCTTTGAAGCACAGATTAAGGCCGATATTGCGGCAGGAGTGCGGCAATTCGGCCACAGTCCTGCTTATTGGCAATATGTGCGGGAGCTTGCCCTGCGCTATTGGAGCAGTTGGGACCGCAAGGATATTTTTATGGCAGAGACAGTTTTGCCTTGATGTGCGCCGCTTTTGGGGAAGAGCAGAATAGGGGAAAGTTACCAAATGTTTACCTAGTCAATAAAAATAGCCCATAGAACATATTCTACAGGCTATTAAGGTGCCTCGGGCGGGAACACTAACTTTTCGGCGGAAATAACTGACAATCAATAAAGTACAAAATTACGATTTGCTTTTACTGAAACTATACTGAAACATTTCTGTCAGTTAGTGTCTTTCTATTGCTTTATTCCAGGTTCAACTTATTGATCAAGGTGGCTTTTTGGTTGAAGGATTCCGTCGGGAACCGGTTCCCGAGCTCGCCACCCAGGGGGGAAGGCGTGGGATAGGCGTTCCCGTTCCAGTCATACCAGAGTTTGGCCGTATCCACAAGGCTATATTCCGTGTAGGCGATGGCCGTGCTCATGTCAAAGTCCAGGCCTTCGAGCAGGAAATCGTCCTTTTCCAATTTGTTGGAGAGCAGGGCGGCCCGCGAAGTAGTATGAGCCTGCCGGATCTCGGTTTCTATGCCCTGGATTTCCTTGTAGGTCTGGCGCTGGCACAGACTCCCGAAGAGTTGTACGACCTGTACAGCACCCCGGAAACGCGGGCCATCCTGGAGAAGGCCAACCAGATTGAACAGGAAAGCCAGGCCGCAGAGGCGGCCGCCAGGACAAAGGAGACGCTGGCGCTCTCCTTGGCCATTGTGATAGGACTGATTCCGCTTGGCTATATCGGGCGGAATATCATCAAAGACAAGACGTGGAAAACGAATCCTACCGGAACCATCGGAGCCATCGGTGCCGGAATTGCCGGTGGGCTTGTACTGTTTGGACTCAACTATGGTGTCTTCCCTCTGAAGATCAGAATGGGCGATGGCTTCAACACGGCGCTTGCTTTTCTGATCGTGCTGGTCCTGAGAAAAAACCCTCCTAAACCCTCTTAATAATATAGAAAAAGTAAAAATAAAGGACACATTTTTCCAAATAATCGCTATATTTGCGTCGTTTTTCGCATTTTAGATTCTCTCCAGTGTACGGGGGGGGTAAAAAATGAGAAGAGGATTACGTAAGATAGCGGTGATTTGGGGACTGTTTCTGGTCCTTTTAGCATTACCTTCACGGCTGGGTGCACATACCAACACTGACCGCGACACGGTATCTCTTCGCTTCCGCCTGGATAACGCCGAACTCGATCTTTCCTATGCCGACAATGCCCGGAACTGGCAGCGTTTCGAACAACGTTTCCGCACGGAATATGGCAACCGCAACCCCGTCTGCATCCAGTTTGACGTCTATGCCGGCGCATCGCCGGAAGGTTCCCGCAACCGCAACTTGGCACTGGGCCAGGCCCGTGTTGAAGCCATCGCCGCATACCTGCGCGAGCGTCTGGGCGAAATGGCCGGCACCATCGAACTCCACAACCTCGGTCCCCGCTGGGACGACCTTTATGACCTGGTAGCGGCCAGCGACGAACCCTGGCGCGACGAGGTGCTCCAAATTATCAAGGCCCGCGTGAAAGCCGACCCGCGCTGGCTCGACCCGCGTGAAATGCGGCTCCGCAAGCTCCACGACGGATCGGTCTGGCCGGAACTCGAGGAGAAATACCTGGCTCCGTTACGCAGCGGCATTTCCGGTGCCGTGGTGGTTTCCTGGCATCCCGAGCGGGATACGCTGGTAATCCGCGATACGGTCGTCATCGAGAAGCGAGTGGTCATCGTCCACGAAAACTATT
>CAMOKK010000100.1 GCA_946617545.1 uncultured Bacteroidales bacterium
GGCGAACTGACGGTCCAGCTCCTTGTAACCGTCCGTCATCTGGAGCGGGCTCAGGACACCGTACTCCGGATGGGCCCGGGCGGAAGCCACCAGCAAATCCAGGGCGCCGGGCTCTATCCAGGCATCCTGATTGAGCAGGTAAGCATAGTCGTATCCCTCCCGGACGGCATATTCAAAACCCTTGTTGTTGGGAATGGAAAATCCTAAATTCTCCCGGCTTCTGACCAGGACGGCCTGCGGATAATTTTCCGCCACAAAATCGGCGCTTCCGTCCGTGGAGGCATTGTCCCAGACATACACATCCACTTCGGGGGCAGAACCGGCCGTCTTCGCCCCCGGCATTACGGAGGACAGGCAGCGCCGGAGCCAGTGCATCCCGTTATGGGTGACAACAACCACCAGGACCCGCGGATTCATCGGCCCAGAAGCTTTTTCACAGCCATGCGGAGCTTCCAGCAGGGGGTGTCGGAGGCCTTCCGGAAAGCCCGCGCCATGCGGCGGTATTCCACCGTTTCCAAGGGATTCGGGAAATAGCGGGCATACAGTTCCTTGTGCTTGTCCCAGAGTTTGTAGCGAATCTCCTTCAGAACCTCATCAGAGACGCCCGTATTGCGGGATTTCCGGCGCGTACGGTAGTAGAAGTACACCTCCGGCAGCTGCAGCACGCGGGGCTCCGCGGGCAGGGCCTGGAAAAAGCTGAGCCAGAAGTCCCAGTCTTCGTAACCGTGGGTAAAAGAAGTGTCAAAGCCCGTACCCAGATACAGGTCGTGTTCATGTTTCCGGAAAAAACAGGACACATACAGGCAGTTGCGGGACAGCATGGTGGACATGGAGAAGGGCGGCAGGTCCCAGGCGGTCTCGCTTCCGAAGCGTTCCGCCTTTCCATAGACCACATTCAGGGAGGGGTCTTGCTCCATGGCCTCCACCGCCGCCTTCATATAACCGGGGCCAATCAGGTCATCGGCATCCAAAAAAAGGATATATTTTCCGAAACAGCGGTGCATGGCCATGTTGCGGGCGGCCGCCACCCCTATGTTGGATACCAGGGGAATGAGCGTGAAGCGGGGGTCCCGGGAGGCGAACTCGCGGACCACTTTGGCCGAATTGTCCGAAGAGCCGTTTTCCACCACCAGGCACTCCCAGTCCCGGAAAGTCTGGTCCTGTACGCTCCGAAGGGTCTCCCCCAGATATTCTCCCAGATTGTAACTGGGAATGATAACACTGACGACAGGCATCTCTATACTCGTTTTAGAAGATGGTCTTTCACTTTGAGCAGCCACTCCAGAAGGGAGAATCCCTCCCGGGAGAATTTACTGCGCATCCACTTGTAGCGGCGGGTCTGGAAGAAATGAAGGTCTTCCCCTGCAAATACCCGCACGGACGGGGCATAGCCCCTGAGCGGATTCTTAAGGATGTCTTCCACCGGATCCAAACCTTCTTTCCGCACGCGCAGAAGCAGGTCCTTGCTGTTGAGAACATACAGTTTGTCTTCTTCCCCGGAAGAAAGGTTGGTGACCATATAATGGAGGATATAGGCATCTTTCAAGTAACGGATGCCGTTCTGCACCTGGCAGTTCCATTCTCCGGGGAGTTCCCGGACGGGAAAACCGAACCGGGCGTCTGTCTGGGCCAGGGAGGGCTGGTCCGGCCGGATACCGGCTGCGAAACCAAGCAGATAATTCCGCTGCCAGGCCTCAAAGAACGCATGATTCTCAGGCGTGTCCCTCACCAGCATCACTCCGCTGTTGAAATAAGTCCGGGTGAGCGTGGCATCAAAGCCCAGCCGTTTGCACATATGGATGGTTGCCCGGCGGTGCGGATGTTCCCGGAAAGTGGCGTGAAGGTCCGGGCAGGCTGCCAGGGGGGCGTCAACAGTGTCGATGTCCGAGAGGCTGCGGGCCACCACCGTATCGGCGTCGATGAAGAGAAAATCCCCCTCCACATACTCCCGCATGCCGGTTTTCAGGAGGCGGGAGCGCTGCATGGCCGGAAGGGACGCATCCAAATCCACCACCTTGATTTCTTTGAAAAGTGCCCGGAAAGGCCCGGAGAGCGGGCTCTCCCTAAGCCACCCTTCGGCCGTGAGCCTGTCTGTCAGAAGCGTAAGGCTTGCGTCCGGGTTATGACGGGCGCAGCTGGAGGCACTGATGTATGCCTGCTCCAGATAGACATCTTCCGGACCGCTGACTAGCAAATATAAGAATTTGACGGACATCCTGCTCTTTTTATATCCCGACACAAAATTAACATTTTGCAAGGAAAGCGCAAAATCATTACCTTTGTTTGTTCTTATGACCGGATTCGTTGTTCTCCATTATCTGGCGTACGAGATGACGCTGCAATGTACGGAAAGTCTTCTGGGGCTTGCCGGAGAAAAGCACATTGTCATTGTGGACAACGCCTCCCCGGGCGGCTCCGGAGAGAAACTGGCAGCGCATTTTTCCGGCCGACCGGAAGTGACCGTGCTCCAGAGCCCCTGCAACGAAGGTTTTGCCAGGGGCAACAACCTGGGCTACGAGTACCTGCGGACGCATTTTTCCTGTGATTTCATCGTCGTCCTCAACAACGACGTCCTCATTCCGGACACAGGCTTTATCGGCCAGGTGGAAGCCATTTACAAGGAGACGCCCTTCGCCGTGCTGGGCCCGGATATCCTGAATCCGGCCACCGGTATTCATCAGAACCCCGCACTCCCGCGCGGGCTCAGCCGGGAAGAAGTGATGGGGCTCCGCAGCCGCTATCAAAAAGACCTGGCGCACTTCCACTGGCGCCGATTCAAATGGAGCCTCAAAAAACGCTTCGTCCATAAGCCGGAACCGGTAGAAAAACCCTGGCGGGAACCGGCACTGAATCCCGTCCTGCACGGGGCCTGCTACATTTTCTCGGCCGATTTCATCCGGCGCCGGGAGCATGCTTTCAACCCGGCGACCTTCCTCTATTTTGAGGAGAACATCCTGCACTACGAATGCCTGCAGGAAGGCTTGACGCTGCTATACAGTCCCCAAGTCCAGGTCCGGCACCTGGAAGATGTCTCTACAGACCAGGCTTTCCGCCGCCGCGCCAAAAAAGAAAAAATGATATTAAAGGAGAGCATCCGTTCCATGGATGTGCTCCTGAGCCTGATGAACCGCTGACGCCATGGCCACCTCCTCCATCAAAAACGCGGTTTACCTGAATGCCGCCGCCCGCTACTCCACGCTCATTCTGCGCATGCTGTTCAATGCGGCGCTGGCCCGTATCCTGGTGCCGGAAGACTATGGCGTCGTGGCCATCACGTCGGTTTTCACCATCTTCTTCGGCCTGCTGGCCGATATGGGCCTGGGGGCCGGCATCATCCAGAACAAAGAGCTGAGCCGCGACGACATCGGCAGCATCTTCGCCTTCTCGCTGCGGCTGGGACTGGTGCTGATGGGCGCCTTTGTGCTGCTCTCCTTCCCCATGGCCTATTTTTACGGAAACCAGGCGTTGGTGCCGGTGGGCATGTTGCTTTCCTTCCAGCTGTTTTTCACCACGCTCAACATTGTCCCCAATGCGCTGCTGCTCAAGCGGAAAGAGTTCAAGAAGGTGGCGCTGCGCACCCTGTGCGCCTGCCTTGTCTCCGGCACGGTGGGTATCGGCCTGGCGCTGCTGGGCCTCAAATACTATGCGCTGGTGGGCCAGGCCATCCTGGACGCCGCCTTCCTCTTTGGCTGGAACTACCTTTCCACCCGGCCGCCCATGGCCCGGAGGCCCCGGCGGGAGAGCCTGGACAAAATCCGCAGCTACTCCGGCTATCTCTTCGGCTTCAGCCTCATCAACTACTTTGCCCGGAACCTGGACAACCTTCTCATCGGCAAGGTGATGGGAAACGCGCAGCTGGGCTACTACGACAAGTCCTACAAACTGATGCTGTACCCGGTGAACAACCTCACCCACGTGATTACGCCAGTGCTGCATCCCATCCTCTCGGAGCACCAGAACGACAAAGCGTACATCTACGGAAAGTACCTGCAGGTTGTGAAGCTGCTGTCCCTTTTGGGAGCCTTCATAACGCCGTTTTTCTACTTTGCCAGCGAGGAAATCATCCGCCTCCTGTACGGAGAGCAATGGCTTGCGGCCATCCCCTGCCTCCGCTGGATGGCACTGGCCATGTGGGCCCAGATGATTCTGTCCTCCTCCGGCACCATTTTCCAAAGCCTGGGAGACACCCGCCGCCTGCTGTGGAGCGGCAGCATGAACGCCGTCCTGGTGGTGGCCTTCATCATCGCCGGCCTGGCGGAAGGCAGCATCGTGGCCGTGGCACGGAACGTGAGCATGGCCTATAACCTGCAATTCGCGGCTACCTTCTATATTCTGGTACACCTGTCCTTCGGCTTCCGTACAAGGGACTTTCTCAAACGCTTGCTGCCGGATTTGGGCGTCATGGCCGCCGTGGCCCTGGCCGGATTCGGCTGCACCTTCCTGCCGGAAATGCCGCTTGTCTGGTCCGTCATCGCCAAAGTGGCGGCCATGGGTGCCGTCTATCTGCTGGCCCTGGTCCTCACCCGCCAGCTAAAACCGCTTCTCGCCCTTTTGTTCCGCCGATAACGGAAGCGGCGCCTATTCCGGCTTGTAGCTGTCTTTGAGGGCGGTGGTCTTGTTGAAGACGGGCTGCTCCGGGGTGGAGTCCTTGTCCTTTATATAGTAGCCGGTGCGCTCGAACTGCACGGCAATGCCGGAAGCGTCTTCCAGCAGGGCAGGTTCGGCCCAGCCCTTGCCCACCACCAGGCTCTCCGGATTCAGGAAATCCTTGTAGTCTTTGTCTTCGGGCACCTGGGACATGTCGGCCAGGGTGAAGAGGCGGTCGTAATTGCGGAGTTCCAGTTCCTTGGCATGGGCGGCGCTCACCCAATGGATGGTACCCTTCACGGGCCGATATTCGGGGGAAGGGTCGTAGGTGCACTTGAGTTCCACCACTTCCCCGTTCTCATCCTTGACAACCTCGTTGCATTTTACGATATAGGTATACTTGAGGCGCACCTCTCCGTCGGGCTTAAGGCGGAAGAACTTCTTGGGGGCGTCTTCCATGAAATCGGCCCGGTCTATCAGGAGGTTCCCGCTGAAGGGGACCTTGCGCTTGGCACCCTCCGGGTCGGCCGGGTTCAGCGGGCAGTCAAACCACTCCACCTTGCCTTCGGGCCAGTTGGTGATGGTGAGCTTCACAGGGTCCTGCACCACCATGTAACGGT
>CAMOKK010000101.1 GCA_946617545.1 uncultured Bacteroidales bacterium
GCTTTGAAAGCAAGGACGGCCTGTCCGGCGGCATCCAGACCACCGGCAACTATCCCGGCCGCGCCCGCAACATAGACGAGGTAAGAAAAGACCTCGAATTCGTGAAAACCCTGCTGGCCGGCAACCACCGCGTGAATCTCCATGAGATTTACGGAGACTTCGGCGGCAAGTTCGTAGACCGCGACCAGTGCGGTCCGGAGCATTTCCAGAGTTGGATAGACTGGGCCAAGGCCAACAACTTCAAGCTGGATTTCAACTCCACCTCCTTCGGCCATCCCAAGAGCGGAGACCTCACCCTGGCCAATCCGGACAAAGCCATCCGGGATTTCTGGATTGAGCATACCAAACGCTGCCGCCACATTGCCGACGCCATGGGAAAGGCCCAGGGAGACCCTTGCATCATGAACATCTGGGTACACGACGGCTCCAAAGACCTCACCGTGAACCGCAAGTATTACCGGGAACTGCTGGCCGCCTCCCTGGACGAGATTCTGGAGGAGGAGCTGCCCGGCATGAAGAGCTGTGTGGAGGCCAAGCTCTTCGGGATAGGCCTGGAAAGCTATACCGTAGGCTCCATGGACTTCTACGAGGGCTACTGCGCCACCCGCAAAGTGATGTACACCCTTGACACAGGCCATTATGAGCAAACGGAGAACGTGGCCGATAAAGTAGCCTCCCTGCTGCTCTATGTACCTGAGCTCATGCTCCACGTGAGCCGCCCCGTCCGCTGGGACTCCGACCACGTCACCATCATGAACGACCAGACGGCCGACCTCTTCAAGGAGCTGGTCAGGGCCGACGGGCTGAACCGCGCCCATGTGGGCCTGGATTACTTCGACGCCAGCATCAACCGGATAGGCGCCTACATCATAGGCACCCGCGCCACGCAGAAATGCATCCTGAGCGCCCTGCTGGAGCCCCTTGCCAAACTGCGCGAATATGAAGCCGCCGGCCAGGGCTTCCAGCGGCTGGCCCTTCTGGAAGAGGCCAAGACGCTGCCTTTCGGCGCCGTGTACGACTATTTCAACTACATCAACGGCGTGCCCGTGGGAGAAGAATTCATCCCCGCCATCGAGCAGTACGAGCGTGAAGTAACCTCCAAACGATAGCTTATGAACCTGCTTATCGGCCTACTCATCATAGCGGTAGGGGCTTTCTGCCAGAGCTCCAGCTATGTTCCCATCAACAAAATCAAGTCCTGGAGCTGGGAGAGCTACTGGCTGGTTCAGGGCGTGTTTGCCTGGCTGGTATTCCCCCTGCTGGGGGCCGTCGCTTCCCTGAGCGGAACCGGAAGCTCTTTCTCCGACCTCCTGGGCCTCATGCAGGCCGACCCCAAGGCCACCTGGCTCACCATCCTCTTCGGGGTGCTGTGGGGCGTGGGAGGCCTCACCTTCGGCCTTAGCATGCGCTACCTGGGCGTAGCCCTGGGCCAAAGCATCGCGCTGGGCACCTGCAGTGCCCTGGGCGCCATCCTGGGCCCGGTGCTCACCGGCCATGCGGGAGACCTCACGTCGGCCGTGATTATCGGGGTTGTGGTAACCCTGGTGGGCATTGCCATCATCGGCGTGGCCGGCGCCATGAAAGCGGCCGCCCTGCCGGAAGAAGAGAAGAAGAAGGCCGTGAAGGACTTCAACTTCGGGAAGGGCCTGTTTGTGGCCGTGCTGGCGGGCCTGATGAGCGCCTGCTTCAATATTGGCCTCAACTTTGGACAGCATCTGTTCGTGGAGGGCACCAAACCCATCTTCCAGTCGCTGCCGGCCACCATGCTGGTCACCTTCGGCGGCTTCCTTACCAACGCCTGCTACTGCCTGTACCAGAACGGCAAGAACAAAAGCTGGGGAGACTACCGTCAGAAAGCCCTCTGGGGCAACAATCTTGTGTTCTGCTGCCTGGCAGGCCTGCTGTGGTACAGCCAGTTCTTCGGCCTGTCCTTAGGCAAGGGCTTCCTTACGGACTATCCGGTGCTCATTACCTTCAGCTGGTGCATCCTGATGAGCCTGAACGTGGTGTTCAGCAATGTCTGGGGCATTATCCTGAAGGAATGGAAGGGCGTGAGCAAGCAGACCGTCGCCGTGCTGGTGGCCGGTATCCTGGTTCTCATCGTAAGCACCTTCCTTCCTCAACTGATATGACGAGATGAAAAATTTCCTGGCATTTGACTGCGGCGCCACGTCGGGCCGCGCCATTCTGGCCACACTGAGCGGCACCTGCTTTCGCATGAAGGAGGTGTATCGCTTTCCTTCCGAGATGAAGCGTGAGGGAAAGCGCATGCGCTGGGACGTGGTGGCCATGTATGAGCATTTTGTCCGCTGCCTCACGCAGCTTGGAAAGGAGGGTGTTACGCTCTCATCCATCGGCATAGATACCTGGGGCGTGGATTTTGGCTGTATCGGCAAGGACGGGCAGCTGCTGGCGCTCCCCCGCTGCTACCGTGACCCCTATACGGCGGGCGTGCCCGAGAAGGTGTTCCAGCGCATCCCCCGGGAGCGGCTGTATGCCCGCACCGGCATCCAAATCATGGATTTCAACACCATCTTCCAGCTCTATGCCCAGACGCAGGAGCAGGACGAGGCCCTTTCCAAGGCCGATGCCCTTCTCTTCATGCCGGACCTGCTGTCTTATCTGCTCACGGGAAAGGCCGTGTGCGAATATACGGACGCCTCCACCTCCGGCATGATGGACCAGGATACGCGCCAGTTCAACAAGGCGCTTTTGGAGGAACTGGGCATCCGCACGGACATGCTCCTTCCCGTCGTGCCGTCCGGCACCCTGGTGGGCACGCTGAAGCCCGAGCTGGCCGCCTCCACGGGCCTGGGCCCGGTTCCGGTGATTGCCGTGGCCGGTCACGACACCGCATCGGCCATTGCCGCCGTGCCGGCCGACGACGAGCACTTCGCCTACCTTTCCAGCGGAACCTGGAGCCTGATGGGCATCGAGGTGCCTTCGCCCGTCATCAACGCGGAAAGCGCCCGGCTCAACTTCACCAACGAGGGCGGCATCGAGGGCACCACGCGCTTTCTCAAGAACATCACCGGCATGTGGCTGCTGGAACAGTGCCGGGCCGTTTGGAAGGCCGAAGGAAAGGACTACAGCTACGCGGAGCTCCAGCAGATGGCGCTCAGTGAGGCCGATTTTCCGGGGCGGATAAACCCGGACGACCCGCGCTTTGCGAATCCGGAAAATATGGTGCAGGAGATTGGACAGAATCAGCTGTCCGACGCGCAGATTGTGTCCTGCATCTACCATTCCCTGGCCGACCGTTACAAGGAAGTGATGGGGCAGCTGCAAGGCTTTGCGCCCTTCCAGATTGAGAAACTGCACATCATCGGCGGAGGGTCGGCCAATGACCTGATGAACCAGTGGACGGCCGACGCTATCGGCCTGCCTGTGGTGGCGGGCCCCACCGAGGCCACGGCCATGGGCAATATCATGATGCAGGCGAAGGCGGCGGGAGAGGTGAAAGACCGCTGGGAGATGCGCCGGATGATTGCCCAAGTAACTGAAGTAAAGACGTTTACACCTAAAGGACTATGAGCATTTTAGACAAGAGAGCGGCCCTGAAGGCCGAGATTGACAAGGTGGCCGAAGTGGCCGGCTATCTTTGGACCAAAGGCTGGGCCGAGCGAAACGGCGGCAACATCACCATCAACATCACCCAGTGGGTGGACGAGGGGATGCGCGAGCTTCCCGCCATCACGGAGCCCAAGCCGATAGGCACCACCCTGCCCCGGCTGAAAGGCTGCTGGTTCTACTGCAAGGGCACCGGCCGCCGCATGCGGGACCTGGCCCGCCGGCCCATGGAAAACGGCTCCATCATCCGCATCCTGCCGGACTGCGCCCACTACGAGATAGTGGCCGACGCCCCCGTGGCGCCCACCTCGGAGCTGCCCTCGCACTTGAGCGTGCATGACTATCTGCTGGCCAAGGGCTCTCCCTACCGCGCCAGCCTGCACACCCACCCCATCGAGCTGGTGGCCCTCACCCACAGCCCCAAATGGATGGAGAAGGACGTGGCCACCCGCATGCTCTGGTCCATGATTCCGGAAACCAAGGCCTTCTGCCCGCGCGGCCTGGGCATGGTCCCTTACATGCTCCCCTCCAGCGTAGAGCTGGCCGACGCCACCATCCGGGCCATCGATGAGGACTACGACGTGGTGATGTGGGAAAAGCACGGGGTGTTTGCCGTAGATACGGACATCATGAGCGCCTTCGACCAGGTGGATGTCCTTAACAAGGCCGCCCAGATTTACATATCGGCCCGGAATATGGGCTTTGAGCCGGACGGCATGACGGATGCCCAGATGCAGGAGCTTTCGCAGGCCTTTGGCCTTCCCAAATAAATGTCCTTATTATGAAGTGTTTGTATCGGTTTCTGGCCCTGACGGCCATTCTGGCGGCCGCCGCCTGCAGCCCCAAGGTTTCCCCCACAAATGATTCCAGCGCTTTTGTGACGCTCACGGATGCCGTCCCGGACGCCATCCTGGAGATTCGCTATTACGGCACCTACAACTTCGTGGGGGCGCGTGTCGACGGCTATGAGCAGCCCACGGCGCTCCTGACCAAGAAGGCCGCCGAGGCCCTGAAGGCCGTGAGCGACGATGTGATGGCCCAGGGCTATCGGCTTAAAATCTATGACGCCTACCGTCCCCAGAAAGGGGTGGACCATTTTGTCCGCTGGGCGGCCGACCTTTCCGACACCAAGATGAAGCCCTACTTCTATCCGGACCTGGACAAGAGCGTGCTCTTTGACCAGGAGTACATCATGGCCAAAAGCGGCCACACACGGGGCTCTACCGTAGATTTGACCCTCTTTGACATGAACACGGAGAAGGAGGTGGACATGGGCGGCACCTTTGACTGGTTCGGCCCGGAGAGCCATCCGGACTTCTGCGGAAACCCGGAAAGCGGGGAATATACCGGAGACAATCACCAGAGCCCCGCCGGCCGCAGCATCACCCCGGAGCAGTTTGCCAACCGCATGATTCTGCGCAAGGCCATGCTCCGCCACGGCTTCAAGCCCCTTGATACAGAATGGTGGCATTTCACCCTGCGTGAAGAGCCCTTCCCGGACACATACTTTAACTTTCCGGTAAAAATGCTGCCATAGCAAAAATGCCTTCTGCGTACTTGCAGAAGGCATTTTTGCGGAGGGGACGAGATTCGAACTCGTGGTACAGAATAA
>CAMOKK010000102.1 GCA_946617545.1 uncultured Bacteroidales bacterium
AATGAAACACCTTACCATCCTCCTTGCAGCCACCCTGCTGGCTCTCCTGTCCTGCTCTCCCCAAAGCGGACACAAGCCGCGCTTTCTGTGGATAGACGCATCGGCCAATTTTGACTCCTACGCCAACGACGCAGATTCCATTGCCCGGGACTGCGCCCGGATTGCGAAAATGGGCTTCACGGACATTGTGGTGGACGTGCGCCCCACCTGCGGAGACGTCCTTTTCAAGAGCACGGTGGCCCCGGAACTCAAATACGTTCCCGCCTGGTTTAACGGAGAGATTGGCCTGAAGGAACGCACGGCCACTTTTGATTACCTGCAAACTTTCATTGACGCCGGACACAAGGCCGGCCTGAAGGTACACGCCGGGGTGAACATGATGGTGGGAGGATGGCGCATGGGCGAAAAATTCATCACCGGCATGGTGTACGACCATCCGGAGCGCAAAGACTGGTGCGCGGTGGACCTGCTCCCGGACGGCACGCTGGTAAACCAGGCCGATAATTTCTCCGTGCGGGGCGGCTGCTTCCTGGACCCCGCCAACCCCGAAGTGCAGCAGTTCCTCCTGAACATGCTGGAGGAGCTGGCCGCCTACGAGGGCCTGGACGGCATTGTGATGGACCGCTGCCGCTATGACGACTATGCCATGGACGCCGGCTATTCAGAGGCCGGGCGCCTGGCTTTCAGCCAGTATCTGGGCCGAAACCCGGAGCGCTGGCCCGTTTTCACGGAGCCGGGACACATTTTCCTGGACAAGGAACCGGACCCGCTGGAAGTTGAGTGGCTCACCTTCCGCTGCAAGGTGATTCACGACTTTGTGGACCGCGCCGCACAGAAGGTGCACAGCGTACGCAAAGACCTTGCCCTGGGCATCTACGTGGGGGCCTGGTTCAGCGAATACTACCGCAGCGGCGTGAACTGGACCAGCCCGTCCTACAACCTGGCCGCCGAGGAACCCACCTTCCGCTGGGCCACCCCCGCCTACCAGGCCACCGGCTTTGCCGACCTGGTGGATTTCATGCTGCTGGGCGCTTACTGCCCGGCGGCCAACGTGCATGGAGACACGGAAAAGACCATGGAAGGCTTTGCCAAGCTGGGGCGCAAGCGCCTGTGCGGTGACGTACCCTTCTACAGCGGCCCCGACATCGGCAACGAGCCCGGCTTTGAAAAAGGCGGGCAGGGTGCCCTGATGCCGGAAATTATCCGCACCATGGAAGAGCATGCCGACGGAGCCTTTTTCTTTGACCTCTGCCATATCAGATTGTATAACTATTGGGACAGTTTCAAAAAATGACACAGAAAGTTAGCGCAAAAGTAGTATTCATAGCCATTGTGGCTGCCCTGGGCGGCATCCTCTTCGGCTATGACACCGCCGTGATTTCCGGCACCACCGAGATTGTGAAAATGCAGTTCGGCCTCACCACGGGCGGGGAAGGCTGGTATGTGGGCTGCGCCCTCATTGGCTCCATCGCCGGGGTGCTCATCGCCGGCATGCTCTCGGATTTCCTGGGCCGCAAGAAGACCATGCTCATATCGGCCCTGCTGTTCTCCGTTTCGGCCATCGGCTGCGCCGTCTGCGGAAACTTCACCCAGCTGGTGATTTACCGCATCATCGGCGGCTTCGGCATCGGCATCGTGTCCATCGTGTCGCCCGTATATATCTCCGAGGTGTCGCCGGCGCATGTGCGGGGCACCATGGTGAGCCTGTACCAGCTGTTCATCACCATCGGCTTCCTGCTGGCCTACCTGATGAATTTCCTTATCCTGAAGCAGGCTGCGCTGGATTCCACGGACCCTCAGCTAGGCACCCGCATGTTCAATAACGAGTACTGGCGGGGCATGCTGGGCTGCGAGGCCATTCCGGACCTGCTGTTCCTCCTCCTGATTTTCTTCATTCCCGAAAGCCCGCGCTGGCTGGAGGTTCGCGGACAGCGGCAAGACAACAGCGAAGCCTGGAAGGCCATGCGGGAGAAAGGCATCCTGGTGGCCGTGCTCGTGGGCAGCGCCATTGCCATCCTGGGCCAGTTCATGGGCGTGAACGCCGTGCTGTACTACGGTCCCAAGATTTTTGCCGATGCCGGCTTTGAAGACCCGCTCTTCTCTACCGTGCTGGTGGGCGTGGTGAATATGCTCACCACGGTGATTGCCCTTGCCATCATTGACAAGGTGGGCCGCAAACAGCTGGTCTGGTGGGGCGTAGGCGGCATGATTGTATGCCTTCTGATGATAGGCCTGTACTTCCTGCCCTTCACGCATCTGCCCAACTGGTTCATGCTCACCTTCTTCCTGCTGTATGTATTCTGCACGGCCATTTCCATCAGCGCCGTGGTGTTTGTGCTGCTTTCCGAGATGTATCCCAACCGGGTGAGGGGCCTTGCCATGTCCATCGCCGGCCTGGCCCTGTGGGTGGGCACTTACCTGATTGGCCAGCTCACGCCCTGGATGCTGGAGAACCTCACCCCGGCCGGCACCTTCTTCCTCTTCGCCTTCATGTGCCTGCCTTACCTGTGGATTATGTACAAGTATGTACCGGACACCACCGGCAAAACCCTGGAAGAAATTGAACAATACTGGAAGAAATATGATTAAAAGAATCCTGGGAGCAGGACTGGCGCTGATGCTACTCTCCTGCACGCCTCAATACGACGTTGTGATTGTGGGCGGCGGTGCCGGTGGCACTACGGCGGCCATTGAGGCGGCCCGCGGCGGCGCCAAGGTGCTGGTGGTGGAATCCACGCCCTGGCTGGGCGGCATGCTCACAAGCGCCGGAGTAAGCGCCATAGACGGCAATTACCGCCTGCGGGGCGGCCTGTTCGGGGAATTCACGGATTCCCTGGCCCACCGTTACGGCGGCTACGAGAAGCTCAAGAGCGGCTGGGTGAGCAACATCCTCTTCAACCCCGCCGTGGGGGCGGAGGTGCTCCGGAACATGGCCTGCAAGGCCGGCGTGGAGCTGAAGATGGAAACGGAGCTCTCCGGGGCCGGACAAAAGGCCGACGGCTGGCTTCTCACCCTCTCCGACGGCAGCCGGGTAAAGGCCCGCATCCTCGTTGACGGAACCGAGCTGGGAGACGTGGCCCGGATGGTGGGCGCGGCCGAGCTAAAAGACCGCGTAGCCACCCAGGACATGACCTACGTGGCCATTGTAAAGGAATATCCGCAGCCCGTGACGCCCGTAAAGCCCGAAGGCTACGACCCCCGCTACTACCAAAGCTGCTGCGACACCTGGGACAAAGACATGATGCTCTCTTACGGCCGCCTGCCGGACGGCTATTACATGCTCAACTGGCCCCAGGGCGGCAACGACATCTGGATAGACTACATAGACATGAGCCCGCAGGAAAGGGCCGATGCCTTCGAAAAGGCCAAGCTCCGCACCCTGGGCTATATCTACTACCTCCAGACGGAACTGGGCTTCGACCATATCGGCCTGGCCGATGACGTTTATCCCACGGAGGACCGCCTGCCCTTCTTCCCCTACTTCCGGGAGGCCCGGCGGATAGCCGGAAGGGACACCATGACGGTGGCGGCGGCCAAAGACCCCTACCGCTTTGACCTCTACACCCGCGCCGTGGCCGTGGGAGACTATCCTGTGGACCATCACCACAAGCAGCATCCCCGCCACGAGGAGCTTTCGCACCTGTGGTACGGGAAAATCCCCTCCTTCAGCGTACCCCTGGGCGTGGTGATTCCCGTTGAGACGGAGAATTTCCTGGTGGCCGACAAGGCCATGTCTTCCAGCTGGGAAATGAACGGCAGCACCCGCCTGCAGCCCGTTGTGATGGGCGTGGGCCAGGCCGCCGGCGCACTGGCCGCCCTGGCCGTGAAAAAGGGCCTCAAACCCCATGAAGTGCCCGTTTCCGATGTCCAAAGCGTCCTGCTGGACCACGGCTGCTACCTGCTCCCCTTCCTGGATTTGAAACCCTCCGACCCGGGCTTCCGGGAGCTTCAGGAAAAGGGCATCCGCGGAGAAGTCAAGGGCACGGGCCGCACCGTGGGCTGGGCCAACGAAACCTGGGTTAATTTACCGGAAAATGAATAAAAGAAACTTAGCCATCGACATCTTCAGGGCCCTCACCATGACCTTGATGGTGTTTGTAAACGACTCCTGGGCCGTGCTGGACGCCCCTGCCTGGATGGTCCATTTTGACACCTGGCAGGACGGCATGTCCCTGGCCGACATCGTGTACCCCATGTTCCTCTTTGCCATGGGCATGTCGGTCCCCTATGCCCTTGAAAACCGCTTTGCCAAGGGCTGTGACCTGGGAGATACCCTGCGGCACATCCTGTCCCGCAGCTTCGCCCTCCTGACGATGGGCGTCTTCATCTACAACTCCGAGGCGGGAATGACGGGCAACAAGGGCGTGTACTGGCTGCTGATGGTACTGGGCTTCTTCCTGGTATGGAACAGCTATCCCGCCTCCTTCAAGGCCCGCAAATGGCTCCGGTGGGCCGGTGTGCTCATTCTGGCGGGGCTGGCCCTCAGCTACCGCAGTCCCGAGGGCGGCCTGCTGCGGGCCGGCTGGTGGGGCATCTTGGGCCAGATTGGCTGGATGTACCTGTTCACCGCCTGCGCCTACCTCCTTTGCCGGAACAGACGCTGGGTGCTGGCCGTCCTGTGGGGCGTGCTCTGCATCGTCAATCTCTCGATGGCGCCCATGCGGAGCGGAGAGGCCCTCACGCAGGGAAACATCCTCTTTGACTTGGCCGATGCCCTGCACCTGGGCAAGGGACATGCGGCCCTGATGGCCCTGGGCGGAACGCTCACCGTCCTGGCGGAACAGCGGCTGAAAAGCGCCAAGGCGGGAATCGGCCTGGCAGCCGCGGCCGTGCTGGCCGTCCTGGGAATGGCCGCGCACCAGGGCTGGATTGTTTCCAAGAACATAGGAACGCTCCCCTGGGTGCTCTTTGTATCGGCCCTTTCCGTGGCCTTATATACCATTTTGCGCGTGCTGGAAAGCAAGGGCTGGACGGCCTGGGCCCGCCCCATCCGCACGGCTGGCACCGCCACCCTCACCGTGTATATGATTCCCTATTTCCTATACAGCTTCTGGGTATTTATAAACCCCCAAATTCCCGCCTGGCTATGCGGAAACGTGGGGGCTTTGAAATGCGCCCTGTTTGCCGCCCTCTGCAT
>CAMOKK010000103.1 GCA_946617545.1 uncultured Bacteroidales bacterium
CTTCCTTGAGGACGGTGGCGTGCAGCACAATCTCTTCCTTGGTGGTGTAGGCGTTCAGCTCCCCTCCCAGTTTGTCCAGATAGCTGGAAATGACGGAAGCGCTTTTGCGCCGGGTTCCCCGAAAGAGGGTGTGCTCCACAAAATGGGCGATTCCGGCCGGGTAGGGGGCCTCGTCACGGGTGCCGGCACCGATGGTGAGGGCGCAGTAGGCTACCGAGCGGCCGCTTTGGCGCACGGCGTAGCGGAGTCCTTCAGGTGTTGTTCCGGTAATCATTTTCCCATGCCGGCCAGGTCGGAGGGCAGGAAACCCTCTCCCCTTTTTTTCGTGATTTTTTCTTTGCCGATGCGGCAGAGGCGGTGGGTATCGGCCTCGAAAAAGAGCTTGTAGCAAAGCTGACCGGCTTCCGGCAGGGCGGGGGCAATCACATAGCCCACCAGCGCGTCGGGGGTGAATTCCTGGTAGCGGTCATCGGCCTCGGAGGCGGGTACAATGTGCAGGGAACGGTTTTTCGCCAGCCTGTGGAGGTCTTTTTCCTTCATGGCCGATGAAAGGTCTTCCTGCGCAACGTACACTTCCTTCCCTTTGAATTTGGTGCGCGTGTTGAACCAGCCGCTCATCTGATAGGCCGTCCTTTCGGACTCCATGGCCGCCAGGGTGAAATCCTGGATGGCCTGGACGATGCCGCCCAGATAGACCAAATCCCGCGAAGAGCTTCCCAGGGCCGATGAAATGGGCAGGGTGATGACCTCATGCATGTCCGAGATGCCTTTTTGGGCCTGCGGTCCTCCCTTCACCAGGGTAAGGA
This sequence comes from uncultured Bacteroidales bacterium, assembly GCA_946617545.1. Lineage (GTDB taxonomy): Bacteria > Bacteroidota > Bacteroidia > Bacteroidales > UBA932 > Cryptobacteroides. The sequence continues at coordinate 807 of CAMOKK010000103.1, forward strand.
GCATGAGCCCTTCGCTTTCTACGGGGATAAGGAAATAGTACGCCTCGCTGGTCTTGAGCTTTTCGAACTGTTCCAGGGAGCAGAACTCGAAGGTGGTGGAAGTCCAGACGTTCACCACCTCCTGCCGGAGGGCGCTGCAGAGGACTTCGTCTCCGCTCATGACCACCTTGGTCATTTTGTCCAGGAAGTCGGAAAGGCGGTATTTTCGGGTGCTCACCTGCCCCTGGGCCATCAGACTGAGGCTCATCAGGAGGGTGAGAAGTATGCTTGCTGTTCTTTTCATCATTGGGCTATGAAAGCGTATGTTATGGTTCCCATCTGCCGGGCGGGGGCCGATGTGGAAGAGGAGAACTTGGACAGGCGGGCCGCCCGTACGGCAAAGGTCCTGAGACAGCCGTCCTGCGTGGAGACCTCTCCATCCACCTTGGCGTTAATCACGTCTCCCCGGTTGTTCACCGTAATAATCACCGTCACCTCTCCGGCGCCGTAGCAGCGGTAGGCCGGGATGGGAAGCCGGGAGGCCTTTCTTCCGTCCAGGCTCCAGGAGAGGACAGAGGGGCCGCTGTAGGCTTGCGCCTGCTGTTTTTCCTGGGGCCGTTGTTCCGGCTGGGCGGTGCTGATGAAAGACTCGGGGTCTTCCTGCCGGTTCTGACCCTCCTTCAACTCGCGAGCCAGGCGCTCTGCTTCCTTGTAAAGCTCATCGGCATTGATGCCCTTGTCGTCCTTGAGGGCGCTGCGGTCCACCGTCACGTTGCGGATGGGGACACCCTGTGCCGCGGCTATAAGGCGTTCGAGCTGCTGGGCCGTAGCCTCCTCGAATTGTTGCCGGGCCTCTTCCCGCTCCTTCTCTTCCTGCTGGGTAAAGTCCAGCACAAAGCTGTTTTCCCGCTTGAGTTCCTGGCCTATCCGGGCTGCGAGCAGTACAATAATCACCGCGAGATGAACACTCACGGTGATATACAGGCCTGCTTTCTGGTCCGGGGTCAGTTTCATTTCTTGCGCTTGCTTTTCTTCTTCCGGCTCAGGGCTTTTTCTACCGTATTGGTAATAATGTCAATGGCAACCTTGTTGTGACCGCCCTGCGGGACGATGACGTCGGCATACCGTTTGGACGGCTCGATGAACTGCAGGTGCATGGGTTTTACCGTGTCGCAGTAGTGCTCGATGGCCGTTTCTATAGTGCGTCCGCGCTCCGCGATGTCCCGTACGATGATGCGCATCAGGCGGTCGTCGTCATCGGCATCCACAAAAATCTTGATGTTCATCTGGTCCCTGAGTTCCTTGCAGGTGAAGATGAGGATGCCTTCCACGATGATGACCTCGTCCGGCTCTACCGTTACGGTTTCCGTGGTGGAACGGGAGCAGGTGATGTAGGAGTATACCGGCTGCTCGATGGTTTTTCCGCTCTTGAGCTCCCGTACCTGCTGGCACATCAGTTTCCAGTCTATGGCGTCGGGGTGGTCAAAGTTGATGTTCTTGCGTTCTTCCTCGGGAACGTGGCTGGAGTCTTTGTAGTAGGAATCCTGGGGAATCACCACCACTCTGCCTTGCAGCTGGTTTACGATGGCTTTGACCACGGTGGTCTTTCCGGAGCCGGAACCTCCGGCAATGCCGATAACTAACATGGATATAGAGGTTTAAAATTCAGCGTTTTTGGGCGTTCTCGGGAACGGGATGACGTCACGGATGTTGGCCATGCCGGTCACGAACAGGAGCAGGCGCTCGAAGCCCAGGCCGAAACCGCTGTGCGGAACGGAGCCGTAACGGCGGGTGTCAATGTACCATTCCAGGTTTTTGCGGGACATGCCCAGCTCGTCAATTCTGGCTTCCAGCTTCTCCAGGGATGCCTCACGCTCGCTTCCGCCGATGATTTCTCCAATCTTGGGGAAGAGCACGTCCATGCCGCGGACGGTACGGCCGTCCTCGTTCTGCTTCATGTAGAAGGCCTTGATGTCCTTGGGGAAATCTATGAGGATGACGGGCTTGCAGAAGTGCTTTTCTACCAGGTAACGCTCATGCTCGCTCTGGAAGTCCGTTCCCCAGTGTACGGGATATTCGAACTTGACGCCGTCGGCGACGGCTTTCTCCAGAATCTCCACGGCTTCGGTGTACGTGACGCGCTGGAAGGCGATGCCCAGCACGCTTCTCATTCTCTCGATGAGGCCGTTGTCGTATTTGTCATTAAGGAACTGGAGATCTTCCATGCAGTGGTCCAGAGCCCACTGAACCAGGAATTTCACGAATTCCTCGGCCAGCTCCATGTTGTCGTTGAGGTCGTAGAAGGCCATTTCGGGCTCTATCATCCAGAACTCCGCCAAGTGACGCGGGGTGTTGGAGTTTTCTGCCCGGAAGGTGGGGCCGAAGGTGTAGATTTCACCTACCGCCGTGGCGCCCAGTTCGCCTTCCAGCTGTCCGGAAACGGTGAGGGATGTTTTTTTGCCGAAGAAGTCTTTGCTGAAGTCTACGTTTCCCTTCTTGTCTAAGGGGATGTTCTTCAGGTCCAGGGTGGTTACCTGGAACATGTCTCCGGCGCCCTCGGCATCGCTTTCCGTGATGAGGGGAGTATGGAGATAGACGAAGCCCTTCTGGTTGAAAAAGCTGTGGATGGCGAAGGCCATCTGGTTGCGGATTCTCAGGATGGCGCCGAAGGTGTTGGTTCTCAGGCGCATGTGGGCCACGCTGCGGAGGTATTCCAGGGTGGTGTCCTTTTTCTGGAGCGGGAAGCGCATAGGGTCGCACTCTCCCAGTACCTGGATGTCCGTAGCCTGGATTTCAACGGCCTGGCCGCTGCCCATGGATTCTACCAGTTTTCCCCGGACGGCCAGGGAGGCGCCCGTGGTTATCTTCTTGAATAGCTCTTCGTCGAAGATTTCCGTATTGGCTACTATCTGAATATTGGCAATGGTGGAGCCGTCGTTGAGGGCGATGAACTTTACCTGTTTGTTGCCTCTTTTTGTGCGGACCCAGCCTTTGGCCAAGACCTCAATGCCCGGCTTTTCGCAGAGGAGAGCCTTGATTTTGGTTCTTTTTAGAGTTTCCATAGAATGCTTTGCTACTATCTTGCAAAGATAACATTTCTTTGCCAATTCGACAACCTTTCTTGGGCAGGAGTGCCAGGTACTCGTCTTTTCTGGGCGGATGTTTCCAAATAATCCGCTGACGCAGCCGGGTGCGGATCACGCTTACGGAATTCTTGCAGGAAACGCCGATGAGTCGGAAGGTGATGTCATTGTTGAATCCTACGGCCGAGTAGCTGAAGACCAGAAGTTCCTCTATTCGGATGGTGGGGAAGTCTTCCTTGAGCGAGGTGATGAGGCCGCCGGTCTTGGCATCCACCAGATTCTGGAGGAGTCCGGTGCCTTGCGGCCCTCCCAGGATAATCCGAAGCAGTTCCGTCATCTTCTCTTCCCGGTTTTCCACATTCTGGTAATGCAGGTCTTTCACATTAATCCATTCCGTGAGCCAGATGTTCAAAAACAGCAGCTGGTCATGCAAATCTTCCCTTATTTCAAAGAGCCTTTTTTCCTCGTCCTTTCTCATAAAATCTGTCAATTTAAATTGGGACGCAAAAATAATTGACAGCCAAAGGATTAAGAAAAAAATACCAGAGAAATAAATTTCAAGTCAAGTAGCTGGATAACAGGCGTTTAGGCCGATTTTTGAAAAGCGCGTCCGGGCAGAATCGGCCCTTGGGGTATCTTGGCGCTGTTTTCGGGTGAAATTTTTTTAATGAAAAAGAGCAGCCCCTCAAGGAACTGCTCTTTCACAAAGTTTATTTCGATGTCAGATTAGTCCTGCGCAGGTTTTCTGGCAGCATACATAATCTTAAGGGCGGAGCAGCGACGCAGCTCCTGCTTGACATCGGAAACGATACCCATGCGGACGTCCTGGTCTACGCGGAGGTTTACGGTCATCAGGGACCGCTCGGCCTCGGACATGGCGTCACGCTCGGCAGCGATGAAGTCGCGGATGTCGGCTACGCTCTTGAAAGAATCGTTGAGCTGGATACGGGCATCAGTACCGAATTTAGCCTGATACTGGAGAGTAGGGCTACCGATATTGATGTTGGCGCTGAGGTCCTTGCGCTCCAGTTTGGCAACCTCGGATGCGACGGGCATGGTCACTTTGACCTTCTGCTCGGTTTCACGCATCTGGGTGGTCACCATGAAGAAGAACAGGAGCATGAACACGATATCGGACAGGGAGTTGGATGATGCCTGCGGGACTTCCTTCTTATTGCTGGAACTTCCAAATTTTGACATAATGC
>CAMOKK010000104.1 GCA_946617545.1 uncultured Bacteroidales bacterium
AAATTCTTTATGTTTCTTTTTGGTAAATTTTCCTCAAAAATTTCCACAAAAATAAACCACAAATAAAAATATCAATCATTTCAAAACAGACTCTTGGCAATAATTTTGTATCTTTGCACGCATTTATCAAGTACGAAATGGCCGATATTATCCTGGGTATAGAATCCTCCTGCGACGACACTTCCGCCGCCGTCCTGCGGGACGGTGTACTGCTGTCCAATGTAATCGCTTCACAGCAGGTGCACAAGGACTTTGGCGGCGTGGTGCCGGAACTGGCCTCCCGTGCGCATGAGCAGAACATCGTCCCCGTGGTGTCCGAAGCCCTCCGCCGGGCCGGCGTGGAAGGGAAGGACCTGAGCGCCATCGCCTTCACCCGCGGACCGGGCCTGCTGGGCTCGCTGCTGGTGGGGACGTCCTTCGCCAAGGCGCTGTCGCTGTCCCTGGACATTCCCATGGTGATGGTAAACCACCTGCAGGGGCATATCCTGGCCAATTTTGTGCGGCAGCCGGACGTCCCGGTCCGGGAGCCTTCCTTCCCCTATCTGTGCCTGCTGGTTTCCGGTGGCAATTCGCAGATTGTGCGGGTGAACAGCCCCCTGGATTATGAGATTCTGGGCCAGACCATCGACGACGCCGTGGGCGAGGCCTTCGACAAATGCTCCAAGATGCTGGGCCTGGGCTATCCCGGCGGTCCGGTGATAGACCGCCTGGCCAAGCAGGGGAACCCGGAGCGCTTCCATTTTGCCAAGCCCAACATTCCGGGCCTGGACTACAGCTTCTCCGGCATCAAGACGTCCCTGCTGTATTTCGTGCGGGACCAGATGGCCCTGGACCCGGATTTCCTGGAAAAGAACAAGGAGGACATCTGCGCCAGTTTCCAAAAGACGCTCATAGATATCCTCATGACCAAACTCATCCGCGCCGCCAAGGAAACCCGTATTAGGGAAATCACCATCGGCGGGGGCGTGAGTGCCAACAGCGGCCTTCGGGAGCGTATTGTGGCGGAAGGGGAGAAGCGGCATTGGAACACCTATCTCCCGGAATTCAAGTTTACCACAGACAACGCCGCCATGATTGCGGTGGCCGGCTGGTTCCAGTACAAGGCCGGGGTGCGCACGCCCTTGGACGTGGCTCCCGTTTCCCGTTTAGCAGATTTTTAGGGCGCAGTTGATGCCGTCCAGGGCCGATGACACGATGCCACCGGCATAACCGGCGCCTTCCCCGCAGGGGTAGAGGCCGGGCACATCCACGTGCTCCAGGGTCTCGGGATTGCGCGGCAGGCGGACGGGGGAGGAGGTGCGGGATTCCACGCCCAGCAGAAGGGCGTCGTTGGTGTAATAGCCATGCATGGAGCGGTCCACCTGCGGGAAGGCCCTTCTCAGGCGCAGGGCCACATGCTCCGGCAGCAGTTCATGGAGGGGCGCGGAGATGACTCCCGGGTGATACGAGGTCTTGGGCAAATCGGCCGATACGATGCCCCGGCAGAAGTCTTTCATCCTCTGGGCGGGGGCGGTGAAGGGATGGCGGGCGCCGTGCTCCCGGGCATAGCGGTACATGGCACGCTCTACGTCCCGCTGGAAGTCCATGAGGGCGAAGGGGCCCCGGTACTGCTCCGGCTGGTCTCCGGGTTCAATCTGCACCACCACGCCGGCGTTGGCCCATTTGGAGTTTCTGTCGGCGTTGGACATGCCGTTCAGCACCACGGTCTCTTCCTCGGTGGAAGAAGGCACCAGGATGCCGCCCGGGCACATGCAGAAAGAGAAGACGCCGCGGCCTTCCTGCTGCTGCACGAAGGAATATTCGGCCGTGGGCATGAAGGGCTGGTATTTTCCGTGGTAGCGAATCTGATTTATCTGCCACTGGGGATGCTCCACGCGGACGCCCAGGGCAAAACCCTTGGCTTCCAGGCTCCAGCCTTTGCGTTGGAACAGTTCGTAGATGTCCCTGGCCGAATGGCCCGTGGCCAGGATCACCTTGCGGGCGCGGAATTCCTTTTCACCGCAGCGGACGGTGAACTCCGTCCTGCCCGGCTCTATATCCGTCACTTTTGCGTCGAAGTGATATTCTCCGCCGTGGCTCTCGATGCACTGGCGGATGTTTTTCACTATCTCCGGCAGGCGGTCGGTGCCGATGTGGGGGTGGGCGTCAATCAGGATGTCCTCCTTGGCCCCGAAGGCCACCAGCTGGTGCAGCACCTGGCGGATGTCTCCGCGCTTGGAGGAGCGGGTGTAGAGTTTGCCGTCGGAGAAGGCGCCCGCGCCGCCCTCCCCGTAACAGTAGTTGGAATCCGGATTCAAAACGCCTTCGGTGGAAAGTTTGGCCATGTCCCGCTTCCGGCGCTCCACGTCCTTGCCGCGCTCCAGCACGATGGGCCTGAGGCCTTTCTGGAGCAGCGTGAGGGCGGCGAACATGCCGGCCGGCCCGGCGCCCGCCACAATGACGGCGGGGGCGCCGTGGACGTCTTGGTAGGGAGCGACTTGGTAAGGCTCATGGGGCTCGTTCTGCCGCCAGGCCTGCACGCGGTAGCGGTACAGGATGTCCTGCCGGGCGTCGATGCTGCGGCGCACCACTTCCACATGTCCCACTTTATCGGCCTTTACACCCAAGGCCTTGGCGGCCGCCTCGTTCAGCTGGGCGGCCGTCAGTTCCTTTCCAATCTTGAGGGCTATTTCGAATTCTTTCATTTGTCCAGCTCGGCCAAAGCGAAGTCGTAGGCTCCCACGGAGATGGCGGTGGAGGTGCCAATCTTGTCGATGGTTATGCCGATGCGCTTCTGGGGGTCGTAGGTGACGGTCTTGTCGGTCCCGTAAATCTTGAGCTCGCGGGCTTCACCCTTGGCAAAAGCGGCGAACTCCTCGGGATTGTCCAGGTCGTACACCTTCATCTGGACGCGGTTCAGGGTGTCTCCGGAGAGGGTTTTCACGCTGCCGCGCATTTCTTCCAGCAGGTAGGGCATGAAGTATTTGGCCGATGCGGAAATGCCGCCGCCAATCACCACGATTCCGTCCATCAGCTGGGCGGCCTGGGCGATGGCCAGACCGGCTACGCGGCCCATTTCTTCGAAGGAAGCCCTGGCGGCCTTCTGGTTGCCCGGGCGGGTGCCTTCGGCAATGTCGAAGATGTCCTTGGGGGTGAGGGAGGGGTCCTGCACGCCGGACTGCTCGGAATAGACACGCCGGACGGCGCGGATGGCCACGCTGTCTTCCAGGATGACGCCGTTGATGTGCGGATTGGCCAGGCAGTAGGTTTCCACGCAGGAGTTGTCTCCGCGGTTCAGCTGGCCGTTGATCACGCAGCCAATCCCGAAGCCGGTTCCGAAGGTGTAGCCAATCAGGTTCTTGAAGCGCTTGGTGCTGCCGGCGGCGGCCAGTTTCTCGTTCACCTCGGGGAGGGCGCCGCTCAGGGCTTCACCGAAGGCGAAGAGGTCTCCGTCGTTGTTGATGAACACCGGAATGCCGAAAACTTCCTTCAGGTACGGCCCCAGGGCCACGCCGTCGCGGAACGAAGGGAAGTTGGGCAGGAAGCCGCCGATGATGCCGGCAGGATAATCGGCCGGGCCGGGGAAGGCAAAGCTGATGGCCTCCGGTTTTACGTCTCCCAGCTGGTTGATGATGTTCTTGAAGCCGGTCACCATGGTTTCCAGGCACAGGTCCAGGTTGTTGGCATTGGACGGAAGGGTGAGCGTGTCCAGAATGAACTGTTCCCCCCTCATGGCGTTGAAGCGCAGCGAATTGCCGCCCGCATCCAGGGTGAGCACCACCCGCTTGTCGTTCTTATACTTTCCCATGTTTCAGTTTTGTGTTATTGTTCAATCTTCAAATATAGCCATTTTTTCCGGAAACTCCTCAATGGACTTGTGCGGAGTAAACAGCATCGGCAATGGCCTCTTCCACCAGTTTGGCGGAAAGGGCGCCGACGGCATCCAGGCTGGCGGCAACCTTGTCTTTATCGGGGCCGACGGAGATGGCATAAACGGTATCACCGTCAGCGGTGGTAAAGGCAGGGACGATGCAGCGCGCAAACCCGGCGGACGCCATTTGGGCCAGATGCTTCAGCTGGGCGGGAGTAAAGTCTCCGTTTGTGAAGACTGCTGCCAGCGTGGTGTTGGTGGTACCGGTGAAAAGATTCTCCCCGGCAGCTTGAAGGGTGGACATGTAGGAATCCGCAAAATCGGAACGGTCAGGGGTAAGCATCCCTGCAATCTTCTGCCCGCCTGCGTAGATGTCTCCGAAACTGTTCAGCACCACGGCAACCCCAAGCTGGAGGCTTCCCATTTGGGCGGCTGCATAGCCGATGCCCGCTTTCTGGGCCTGCCGCATCCCGGCCGCCTTGCCCACCGTGGCTCCCGTACCGGCACCGACATTGCCGCTGCGCGGCTCGTTTGAGGAAAAAGTGGCCTTGCACGCCTCATAGCCCATCCGCTCATCCGGCCGTACGGAAGCGCTGCCGAAGCCCAGGTCGTAGATGCAGCTCTGGCAGACAATGGGAACGACGGCGATGCCGGTATCAAACCCCACGCCGTGCTCTTCCAGGCAGCGTGCAACGCCTCCGGAAGCAGCCAGCCCATAGGCCGATCCGCCGGAAAAGACCAGTGCGTTGAGGGGATGGTTCCGCTCGGGTGCGATGGATTCCGTTTCCCGCGAGGCAGGACCGCCGCCAAGGACTACTACGGCGGCACGTCCGGGGGAGGTAAGGCGATAGACGGTCACGCCTGTTGCCGCAGCGTCATCCTGGACGTTCCCTACACAGACACCGGCAAGGGATGAAAAAGGAATGCTCCGAGGCCCGGGAACCTGGCAGTGAGCCGATATGCCGGTAGCGGCGGGCTCCGTGTGGATAGGTTTCATTGATATCAAGTTTTAATCGCTAAATTTACGCATTTTTGCACAATTCCGCAACTGCGAGTCCCGGAGCGGAAAGGTTGAGGACGATGACAAGCTTTTCAAGGCAACTCCTGT
>CAMOKK010000105.1 GCA_946617545.1 uncultured Bacteroidales bacterium
TGACTTTTACAAGCAGGGGGAAATGGTCGGAAAGGCGGGCGGTGCCTTCCGTAAGCACTTCGGAGGAAAGCACTTGTACGGGCAGAGCCTCTTTCATGGCCAGCACAAAGTCTATGCATTCGTGCGGATTCTCGGTGGAGAAGGTATAATCCGTCCCGGAAAGCGGCTGCCAAACTTCCTGCAATACCCCAAGCACCTCGCTGTCCGGCCGGGCGTTCATGTCTCCGCAGAGGAAAACGGGCTTGGAGCAGGCGGCATAATGTTCCCGGAACCAAGTGTTTAGCGTGCGGGCCTGCTCCTTGGCCGCCTCGGAGCTCTTGAAGTCCAGATGGACGGAGGCGAAGACGCACTCCTGCGTTTCTACCACGGAGGCGCTCCGGGGCTCGCTGCCATCGGCCTGGGGCAGGGGAATGCCGTAGCTGCCCAAAAGGGGAGTCCGGCTCAGCGTTCCGTTCCCATAGGCCCCTCCGGCAAAAGGAAAGGCCGATGCAAAATGGTACCTCCAGCCGCCCAGCCTGTCGGCCAGCTCTTTCACCTGGAAGGCGGCGTGCCTCCGGTTGCAGCTGTCGGTTTCCTGCAGGGCCGCCAGCGTGACGCCGTTTTCCCGGATGAGACGGGCGATGTCCGGCAGGCTGTCACCATATTTCCCGAAGGCACCTACATTATAGCTCAGGAGGGTTTCTTCCCGGGGAAACCACTTCAGCAGCAGTTCCCGGCTCAGTTCCGGGACATCGGCCGCTTCTCCGTCTTCCACCATAGGGCAGGCCGATACAATCTTTTCTTCCAGCTCCCGGCAGCGGAGGTCGAAGGCGGCCTGGTCAAAGCGCTGTCCTTCCTTGAGGCAGCGGAGTTCCTCTTCGATGAACAGTTCCCAGCGGGGGGCATAGTAATGGCTGATGAGTCCGCTCCAGAGGCGGGAGGCGTAGTCGTTGAGGTTGGGCGCGCTGCCCCAGATGGTAATCAACTGCCAGGCGTCGTGCCTGTAGTAGGCCTTCTCCTGAGGCGTGGAGGCCCAAGATTCGGCAGCCTTCAGCCAGTTGTCCAGGCGACTGTGCGGGTCGCAGGCGGTGAGGGCGGCGCAGTGCTTCAGGAGCAGACGCATATCGGCTGCCAGGCTTTTCGCCCTGGCTTCGTCCTTGGCATGGCAGGCTTCCACGAAAGCATCCCGGAGGGTGGCAAAATGATTCCCCAGCACCTGTGAGCCCAGGTTCACGGCATCCTCCTTCCATGTGGCCGATGCTACGGGATGTGCCAGCAGCTGCCGCCAGAGCCGCACCAGGGTCTCATTTTCATAGGGCGGCCGGTTAATCACGGTCCAGTGGTGGTAGCCCTTCTCGCAGGGGCGGCCGCAGATGAGGGAACCTTCGGAGAAGGAGCCTCTGATATAGATGCTGTCGGCCATTTGCTGCCAGAAACCTTCGGGGCTGCCGTGACGGCGGTCCAGGTTCCGGAGCCAGCGGCTGTCATCGGCCTCGCTTTTCCAGGCGCGGTCCATTACATATTCATAGAACCATTGGTTGAGGCCGAAGCCTTCCAGGGTGCAGCCGATACCCTCCGCGCCGGCTTCCAGCCCTTCGGTGAGGCGTCTCCCTTCCGTGTGGAAGGGACCGGCGAACCGGGTGTTCCCGCCAAAGTTGCCCAGATAGCAGAGGATGTACGGCTGGCCGTAGAAGCCTTCCGTGCGTTCCCAGACGGGGATGTTTTCCGTGTAGTAGTCCAGGAGGGTCACCTTCCCCTTGGGAACGGCCTCTAAATAAGCTTTCACGATGTCAGGCGTCCAGTGCCGGCGATCGTTGTAGAAGAGCCAGCCCATCTGGAGCCATTGGGCGTCAGGGTCGGCCTTGGCAAGGCTTCCATAGGCGCCGCGGGCGATTTCGGCCAGGGTTTCCGGGTCCCAGGAAGGCGGGTCCACCTCGTTGAAAAGGTCGAAACCGTAGATGTGGTCTGTCCCGAATTCCCGGGTCTGGATGGCTAAATACTCCTGCTGGATTACGCTGTACAGGCTGTCCTTCGGGGACAGAAAGTAGCAGTGGTTCTCCTGAGGGAAGCCGCCCCAGCGCACTACGTCCGTGATGGCGGCATCCGGGTATTGTTCTTTGAGTTTTCCGGGCACATGCCCTCCGAAGGCGGGAAGCACCGGGCGCATGCCCAGGGCCCTTTCGCGTTCAAGAATCCTTTTCTGCAGCTGTTTCTGCCCGTCTATCCATCCCTGGGGCAGGGGACCGTCCACGCCGTCTATGTTGTTCATGCGGTGCCAGGGGAGGTAGGCGGGGCCGGTGAAGTAGGCGCGGATTTCCTCGTCCGTCAGGCCGTGCTTTCGCCAGACTTCCTGCCACAAGGCTTCCTGCCCGGTGATGGCCAAGGGCAGGTTGATGCCGTGCAGGGCCATCCAGTCTATGAAATGCTCCCACTGTTCCCATTTCCACCAGGGCATGGTATAGCCAAAGGTGCAGTAGTTCAGGAAAAAGCGTTGGGGCACCAGGGCCTTTCCCGTTAGAGGCTCTGCCACCACGGGTTGGGCCGATGGCAGTTGCGGCTTTTCATCGGCATACCAGGAGACGGTGACTCCGCAGCAGTCGTTGAGGTAGCGGTTCAGACCTACGGCCATGGCGAGAGCGTTGTTCCCTTCGATGACGAGGGTTTTGCCCCGGGTATAGATTTTATAGGTATCGGTCTGGGAGGGAACTTCCTTGAAGCGGATGTCGTATTGGGGGACGACCCGCCGGGTTAAGTCTACGGCGGCGCGTTCCGAGGGAGTGCTGCAGGAAAGAGAAAGAAGGCCTGCGCAGATGGCAAGCAGATGAATTTTCTTCATTTTGATAAAATTTCTTTACAAAGATACTCTTTTCTCAGATAAATTTTTTAACTTTGCACATGATACCACAGTACACCACACTAAAGCAAAAACAACTTCAACCAATAACTAATTCAGTATCACTATGAAGACAATCTGTAAACTTCTGTTTGCTTTCTCGCTGGGCCTTGCCATAGCGGGCTGCGCAAAGTATGACGACACTGAACTCAGGGGGAAGGTGGACAACCTGACTTCTGAGGTGAACACGCTCAAAGCCAATCAGCAGGCCATGCAGGCCGTGATTGATGTCTGGAAAGCCGGCGGTTATGTGGCCAGCATTGACAATTCCGTTCCTGGCCAGCACACCATTACTTTCTACGGTGACAATGGAAAGACCGTTGTTATCTATGACGGTGAAGACGGTGCAGATGGAGACGCTTTCTTCAAGGATGTAACTTCCGACGAGAACGGCGTTACTTTTGTGAAGCAGGACGACACCAAGATTTTCATCCCCTTCGCCAAGGCTTTCAAACTCGTGATTGAGAACCCTGAGGCTGAAGTGGAAGCCGGTGCAAATGTAGAATTTGCCTACAAGGTTGAGAATGCCAATAGCACCACGTCCGTGGATGTCTTCGCCGGCGGCAACTATGCCGCAGTGGTAGATGCAGAAGCCTCCAAGATTGTTGTGACCGCCCCTACTCCTGCCGTGAACGGCAGCGTACTGGCATGGGCCCAGAACGAAGAGGGTCTCTTCTCCATGCGCAAACTCAGCTTCATCGTCAAGGCCGAGACCACGGTTGTTACCAAGGAGGAAGAGCTTCAGGCTATCCCCGCCGAGGCCGGTGAATTTGTAGTAAAGGTGGTTTCCAATGTTGACATTAAGGTTGCTGAGCCGGAAGTGGACTGGGTAACCGTAGCGGTTACCAAGGCCGACTACAAACTCACGCTCACCCTCGCGGAAAACACCACCGGAGAGCCTCGTGAGACTACCATCAAGGTTCTCCGCGCCGACAATGGCGCCCAGGTTCAGGCCATCAAGATTGCACAGATTGCCACGCCCAAAGTATATGGTCCCGTTGACAGTAATATCAAATGGGTGGCAGTCAGAGATGAGAAAGCTTACGACAAGGCGAATGAGAACAAACCTGACGAGAACGTCCTTACTGTGACTTATGGGGAAACAAAATACGAAAAGGTGGATTATCTTAAACTTGGAACAAAAAGTGCCGAGGGTAAGGCTACGCTTAAACTTCCCAAAGGAACAGTCTATGTCTCTTTCTTCGGATTCGGATGGAATGGAAGTGATGGTGTGCTCAAAGTGAACGGACTGGAAAAGACCTTCACTCTTCCGCAGAACGACGGTATCTCAAGCAATACATGGAATGTAAGCGTTACCGATGCAGATTTGCATGAGATTACTCTTCCTGAACCTCTTGCAGAGGATACAGACGTAGTCATCAATACGGTATCTCCTAATTACCGCGTAGTCCTCTTCGGCATCAAAGCCTCCGATACAGCTCCGGTAAAGAAGGAACTGACCATCAAGACCGTGTTCGCCAAGAATTCTACTGACAGCGAAGCTTGGAACGCATATTATGGCGGAACTGGCGGAACCGACCGCAACATCGCCATGGATGATGAATACGTCTATATTGCCGAGAGTGCAGCTACGGCAAAACTATGGGCAATCAGTGTTGCAGATCCTAACAAGGTAAAGCAGGTAAATGTAGAAGGTGTTGCCGGCGGCGCTCATGTCCTGACCTGTCCCCGTGTTGTGAAGAACACCGACGCAAACGTTAACGGAGGCAAGGATGTTCTCATATGCTCCAACCTCACCCGTGGCGGAGAGGATCCTAAACTCTATATCTGGGCCAATGGTATTGACAACGCTCCCAAGGCCATTACGCTTACCACCTGGGCTACCGACAGCTGGTATGGAGACACCTTCACCGTATGGGGAACTCTTCAGGATGGTGTCCTTTTGTTTGACAAGACAAATACCGGCGGAAATGGTGTTGTTACGTTTATCTTGAAGGGTGTTCCCACAAGTGACCAAATGTATCTTGTGGGACGTGCCAAGACGGTTGAAGCATTTGGATCACACGACGGTGTCTGTGCACTGTACCTCTTCCCTGACGGAG
>CAMOKK010000106.1 GCA_946617545.1 uncultured Bacteroidales bacterium
TCTTCCATATCGATGGACAGTGCGTCGATCTTGGCAATGATATAGTTGTAGAAGATCTGGAGAATCATGGCAACGATGAGACCGCCCACCGTGGTGATGAGGGCCACCTTCATACCGCCGGCCACAACGTTCGGGGAAATGTCACCGGCAGCCTGGATGGCGTCGAAGGCCTGGATCATACCGATAACGGTACCGAGGAATCCGAGGGACGGGGCGATGGAGATGAACAGACCAATCCAGCTGAGGCCGTTCTCCATGAGGCTCATCTGAACGCCGCCATAGGAAACGATGGTCTTTTCTACCACGTCGATACCCTGGTCTGCACGGAGGAGACCCTGATAGAAGATGCTGGCAACGGGACCGCGGGTTTCACGGCAAACTTTCTTGGCTTCTTCGATGCCACCCTTGGCCAGAGCAGCCTCAACATCCTCGAGGAGCTTGGTGGTGTTGGTCTTGGAGAAGGCCAGGTAAAGGATACGCTCGATAGCGAGGGCCATACCGATGATCAGGCAGATGATGATCAGGGACATGAAGCCGGCGCCACCTTCGATGAACTTGGTCTTGAGGGCCTGGTGGAGCGGAACTTCCTCACCGGAACCGGCGAAAAGGTCCACAACCTCTTCAGTCTCCTGCTCCTGGGCGGCGGGTGCTGCACCCTCTTCCTGAGCGAAAGCAATGTTTGCAGTGAAGGTCATGAGACCGGCAACTGCCAAAAACATGAAAAGCTTTTTCATAATGTTTTTTGTGTTGTTAGTTAAATTGAATTAGTTAGTAATAAATTATTGTCAACTTCAATTTGTCGTGCAATTTAGGAATAAAATCGGGAAATTCCAAGGATTATTTGCTTATTTCGCCACAAAGGTCCTTTTCCAGCATGGTTTTAACCCATTTGTCCTGGTCGCTGCGGCCCATCAGGCAGAAGAGTTTTCCCAGGGCGGCTTCGGTGGTGATATCGGCCCCGGAAAGGACTCCTGCCCGTTTGAGGGAGGCGCCGGTGGCATACAGGTCCATGTTCACGGTGCCGGCCTGGCACTGGGTTACGTTCAGAAGAATCTTGCCGGCCGTGCAGGCTTCGGCGATAATCTGAAGGAACCAGTCTTTTGAAAGGGCGTTCCCGGAGCCGTAGGTCTCCAGAATCACGGCCCGGGTTCCCGGGTCCGAAACCACCGAGCGCATCACCTGGGGCGTCATGCCGGGGTGCACCTTCAGGATGGATACCCGCGTGTCCAAATGGGTCTGAACCCTCAGCCGGGCGTCCCAGTACACGGGTTTCCGGATCAGATCCGTGTTGTAGCGGATATGGATGCCGGCTTCGGCCAGGGGAGGGCAGTTGGGCGAGGCGAAGGCGTTGAAGGCTTCGGCGCTGTACTTGGTGGAGCGGTTGCCCCTCAGGAGCTTGGAGTCAAAGAAGATGCACACTTCCGGTACGCGGGCATGGCCGTCGGCATCCTTGGCGGCGGCAATCTCCACGGCTCCTATCAGGTTTTCCTTGCCGTCCGTGCGGGGCACGCCGATGGGAAGCTGGCTTCCGGTGAATACCACGGGCTTGGTGAGCCCCTCCAGCATGAAACTGAGGGTGGAGGCACTGTAGGCCATGGTGTCGGTCCCGTGAAGAATCACAAAGCCGTCGTAGTCTTCGTAGCGCTCCGCAATGAGTCCGCCCAGGGAGGTCCAGAGAGCCGGTTCCACGTCCGAGGAGTCTATCAGCGGGTCAAAGGTGTAGGAGTCTATCCGGACGTCGAATTTGTTCAGTTCCGGGACTTCTTCCTTGATTTGGCTGAAGTCGAAGGGTTTGAGCGTACCGTCGGAAGGGTCTTCCTTCATGCCGATGGTACCGCCTGTGTAAATAATAAGGATGGATGAGCTCATATTCCGAACAGCGTTTCAGCGTTATGTGTCGTGATGGTTTCGATTTCCCGGAGCGGGAGGCCCTTGATATCGGCCACCTTCCTGGCGATGAGGGGAAGATAGGCGCTCTCGTTTCGCTTTCCCCGGAAGGGAACGGGTGCCAGGTAGGGGGCGTCGGTTTCCAGGAGGATTTTCTCCAAGGGAATCCTTTCCACCGCCTTGGCCACGGAAGCGTTCTTGAAGGTGACCACCCCGCCGATTCCCACCGAGAAATCCCCGTAGCGCCGGGCCCGCTCATAGATTTCATAACTGGAAGTAAAGCAGTGCAGGTTCCCTCTCAGGTGCAGGTGGGCGCAGTCCGACAGGACGGCAAAAAAGTCTTCCCAGGCATCCCTGAGATGGATATTGACCGGAAGGTTCAGGGCCGATGCCAGCTCCAGCTGCAGCCGCAGCACTTCCTTCTGCTCTTCCACGAACTCCAGCCCCTCATGATAATCCAGGCCGATTTCGCCGATGGCGACGAAGGCATTTGACTTTTCCCTCGCAATCGTATAGACTTGGTCCAGCTCTTCCCGCCAATCGGCCCCCACGGAACCGGGGTACAGGCCCAGCATCTGGAAAAGGACGCCGGGATGGCGCCGCCCGACTTCCCACATGGCCGGGCGCTCGCGGCTGTCCACATCGGCCTGAATCATCTTGCCCACGCCGGCATCCAGGGCCCTTTGGACGGCCTGGTCGGCATCCGGAAGCAGCCACTCGTCGTAAAAATGCGTATGCGTGTCCACAAACATTCTACAAAGATACGAAAAAAAGCGCGTTTTGGGCCAGGTGGGTTTTTGCGTGTATCACCTGACCCGGTATTTCGGCTTTTCAAGACTTGTAGGGCATTCTGTGTGGGCGTGGTGGGTGGCATGAAATCCCACCCCGCCCAAACCCTATCCCCAGGAAGGGGAAAGGGAGCAGCGGCGTAAGAAGTCGGAGGTGACCACTCCGTCGGCTTCCAGGGTGCCCACGGCGGCAAGGACATCCCCGTAGGGCCGTCCGAGGGCCTGTACCAGTTCTTCCACGCCTATCCCGCGCTGCCGGAAAATGGCCAGCGCCACCGGTATGAGGGGCGATGAGGCCGAATATTTCCGCACAAGGGCGTGGCGGAGCCGCTCTTCCGGGCTGTCTCCGGCCTGGTCGGTGACCCAGGAACCGCCGGCGCCACGGTGCCGACGGGGACCGCCCATGCCCAGGGCGTCCACCAAGTCTTCCGCGGAAGTGACAATCTGAGCCATCTGCGTACGGATGAGGGAATTGCAGCCCGCGCTTCGGATGTCTTCCAGCCGACCGGGAACGGCAAACACGTCCCGGTTGTATTCTACGGCATATTTGGCCGTCATCAGCGAACCGCCCTTGGTTTTGGATTCCACCACCACGACAGCCTGCACCAAAGCGGCGATAATCCGGTTGCGCCGCATGAAATTAAGCGCCACCGGGGCCGTATCCATGGGGTAGTCCGTGACAAGGGCTCCGCCGGGGCACCGGACCATATCCATGGCTAAGCGTTCGTGTTGATAGGGATACACCTTCTCGATGCCGGTGGCCATGACGCCGATGGTGGGGAGCCCGCACTCCAGGGCGGTGCGGTGCGCCACGCCGTCGGCCCCCAGGGCCAGGCCGCTCACGATGACCGGCTGCGCCCGGGTTTCGGAGAGGGCTTTCACCAGTTTCTCGCACCAGGCCTTGCCGTAAGGGCTCAAGTCCCGGGTGCCCACAAAGGCCACCATCGGCCGCATCTCAAAGATTTCGGAAGGGCTGGAAGTTCCGTTCAGGTACAGCCCCAAGGGCGGGGCCGGGCACTCCCTCAGGGCCGATGGATAATCCTCATCGGCCAGGGAGAGGAAGCGGAAGCCGCCGCGTTGCACCCGCTCCAGCTCCTTCTGCGCCCACTCCAGTTCCGAAGGGACCAGGCGGCTCAGGAGTTCGGGATGCGGTTCCCCTTCGGTGAAGGAACCGTCAAAAAGGGTGAAGGCGCTGCCGGCCTTCGCCATCAGCTCAAGCGCCAGGGTGGGATGATACCCGAAAATTCTGTTCAAGGCGCACAGCGCCAGGGTTTCGTCAAAAGTACTCATGCCGCAAGATACGGCAGGAAAACGAAAAACAACACAATCGTAAAAAAGATTGTGTTGTTTTACATGCTTTTTGTGTGTTTCTTACGATTTATACAATCAAAAGTGCATCTCCGTAAGGGCCGAAACGGTAGCCTTCCTTGAGGGCTTCCTCATAGGCGGCCATCACTCCTTTGTATCCTCCGAAGGCGGCCACGCTCATAAGCATGGTGCTTTGGGGAAGGTGGAAGTTGGAAACGATGGCGTCCGGAACGGAGTACTGGTACGGCGGGAAGATGAACTTGTTGGTCCATCCGTCAAAGGCGTTCACCTCGTGCGTGGTGGTGACATAGGTCTCCAGGCCACGCATCACCGTGGCACCCACGGCCACCACTTTCTTTCCGCTGCGCTTGGCCTTGTTGATGGCGGCGGCGGCCTCGGGGCTGATAATCAGGCGTTCGGAATCCATCCGGTGCTTGGAGAGGTCCTCCACATCCACGGTGCGGAAATGGCCGATTCCCATGTGAACGGTAATGAAAGTCTTCTCTATATCCTTGAGAATCATCCGGTTAAAGAGTTCCCGGCTGAAGTGGAGGCCGGCGGCGGGGGCGCTCACGGCCCCTTCGTTGGCGGCAAAGATGGTCTGGTAGTTCTCTACGTCCTCCGGAGTGGTCTTCTCCTTCACCCATTCCGGCACATAGGGCTCTCCCAGGCCGAAGAGGGTCTCCTTGAAATCCTCATAGCTGCCGTCGAAGAGGAAACGGAGGGTACGGCCGCGGGAGGTGGTGTTGTCAATCACTTCCGCCACCAGGGACTCGTCTTCCCCGAAGTACAGTTTGTTGCCGATGCGGATTTTACGGGCCGGATCCACAATCACGTCCCAGAGGCGCTGTTCCCGGTTGAGCTCTCTCAAAAGGAGGACCATGATATCGGCCCCGGTCTTTTCCTTCTTGCCATACAGGCGGGCGGGGAAAACCTTGGTGTCGTT
>CAMOKK010000107.1 GCA_946617545.1 uncultured Bacteroidales bacterium
CCCAGCGTGATAAAAATGAGGCCGATGCATATCATCGCCAGGTGCTGCCAGGTGCAGTTGGCAAATCCCGTGAACTGCCAGAACTGCTGAAGGCTGTCTAAAATGGTATCCATTAGCCGATGGTTACAATGTCTGCACCTTCCAGGACGGAATCACCCTTGCGGGCGAAGACGGCGGTAACGGTGCCGTCGCTTTCGGCCAGGATTTCGTTCTCCATTTTCATGGCCTCAATCACGGCCACTTTCTGGCCCCGCTTGACGGCCTGTCCCTCCTTTACGTCTACGGAGATGATGATGCCGGGAAGGGGACTCTTGACGGTGACGCCGGCGCCGGCGGGCTTGGGAGCCGCCGCCGGGGCGGGGGCGGCCGCCTGGGCGGCGGGTGCGGTTTGCACGGGAGCCGCCACGGGGGCATTCTCCAGTTCTACCTGATAATCCGCTCCGTTCACATTTACGTGGAGCATCTTGCCCTCGGCTTCACCGATGTTTACTTCGTAATTTTTGCCGTTAATCTTGAACTTGTAATTTTTCATAATCTGGGTAATTTTCTGAAATTGAGGGATTTGTCGCTCCAGCCGGATTCTTTCCGGACAATGGTGATAAAGCCGGGCTCCACGTCGTGGGCGGTGTCACTGAGGTACAGGTGTACGGCGGCGGCAATGGCGGCGTATTCGTCACCGGACTGTTCCATGTCCAGTGCCAGGGCGATGGCGGCGGCCACTTCGGCATCGGCCGATGCCTTCCGGGGCTTCCGGGGCAGTTTGATTGCACCGGAGAATAGCTTGCCGGAAAAGCTGTAAATGAAGTACAGCACAATGAGGGCGGCAAACACCACGGTGACGCTGATGAGGGTTAGCGTCCAGCCATGCGGGTCTGTCTGCATCATGCGGTCTCCTCCCGCCGTGAGCGCGAAATTAAAGAGGTAGGTTGTCATGTTTCTTGGCGGGGATTTCTTGGTGTTTGCCGGCAAGCTGGGCCAGGGCACGGATTACGCGGAAACGGGTGTTCCGGGGCTCGATGATGTCGTCGATATAGCCTTTCTGCGCGGCCTGATAAGGATTGGAGAAGAGTTCTTCGTATTCTTTCTTCTTTGCCTCAAAGATGGCCCGGGCATGCTCCGGGTCTTCCTTCATCTCCTTGGCGTAGAGCACGTTCACGGCGCCATCGGCCCCCATGACGGCAATCTGGGCGCTGGGCCAGGCGTAGTTGATGTCTCCGCGGAGCTGTTTGCAGCTCATCACGATATGGGCGCCGCCGTAGCCTTTGCGGAGGGTGACCGTCACCTTGGGAACGGTGGCTTCTCCGTAGGCATACAGGAGCTTGGCGCCGTTTGTGATGATGGCACCGTACTCCTGCTGGGTGCCGGGCAGGAAACCGGGCACGTCCACCAGGGTTACCAGCGGGATGTTGAAAGCGTCGCAGAAGCGCACGAAGCGGGCGGCCTTGCGGCTGGCATTGATGTCCAGCACTCCGGCCAGCACGGCGGGCTGGTTGGCCACTATGCCCACGCTGCTGCCTCCCATGCGGGCGAAGCCCACGATGATGTTCTTGGCAAAGTCCTTGTGAATTTCGAGGAATTTGCCTTCATCCACAATGGCACCAATCACGGCGTACATGTCGTAGGCCTTGTTGGGATTGTCCGGGACTATGCTGTTCAGGCTGTCTTCCACGCGGCCCACGGGGTCTGCGCTCTCCTTGAAGGGCGCGTCCTCGCGGTTGTTCTGGGGAAGGTAGCCCAAAAGTTCCTTGACGGTGGCGATGGCTTCCTCTTCCGTATCGGCGGCAAAGTGGGCCACGCCGCTCTTGGAGGCATGGACGGAGGCGCCGCCCAGGTCTTCCTGGCTCACCTCCTCTCCCGTGACGCTCTTTACCACGGCCGGGCCGGTGAGGAACATGTAGGAGCTGTTTTTGACCATCAGGGTGAAGTCCGTGAGGGCGGGGGAATACACCGCACCCCCGGCGCAGGGACCCATGATGCAGCTGATTTGGGGCACCACACCGCTGGAAAGGATGTTGCGCTCGAAGATTTCTCCGTATCCGGCCAGGGCGTCGATTCCTTCCTGGATGCGGGCGCCGCCGGAGTCATTGAGGCCGATACAGGGCGCCCCGTTTCTCAGGGCCATCTCCTGCACCTTGCAAATCTTCTCGCTCATGGTCTTGGAGAGGGACCCGCCGCTCACCGTGAAATCCTGGGCGAAGACATAGACCAATCGGCCGTCGATGGTGCCGCAGCCGGTGACTACGCCGTCTCCGTCGGGGTGGCTCTTTTCCATCCCGAAGTTGGTGCAGCGGTGCTGTACAAACATGTCATACTCCTCGAAACTGCCGGGGTCCAGCAGGAGCTCCAGCCTCTCGCGGGCCGTCTTCTTGCCTTTGGCATGCTGGGCCTCGATGCGCTTTTCTCCTCCGCCCAGGCGGGCCTTGGCGCGTCTCTGAACCAGTTTCTCAACGTTTTCGCTTTGTAAACTCATATTATTTGAACATTTTATCCACTTCCTTCACCGCGTCGGGCAGGGCAAATACCGCCACGCGGTCGTAGGGTTCTATTCTTGTATGACCCACGGCTATGAAACTGTCTCCTCCCCGGATAATCCCGCCGATGATGGCGTTGGCCGGGAAGTCAATCTCCTTGAGGATGCCCTTGGTGATGCGGGAGCCCGGCGCCGCCGTGTATTCCAGCACCTCGGCGTCCGTTCCGCTGATGTAACGCACGGAGCGCACCTTGTCGGACAGGGTGAATTTGAAGATGCGGCTGGCCGATATCAGCTTCTTGTTCACCACGCTGTCCACGCCCATCTCCTCGGCCAGGCGGATGTAGTCCAGGTTCTCCACCTGGGCAATCACGCGCGGCACGCCCATCTTCTTGGCCACCACGCAGGTGAGGATGTTCACCTCGTCGTTGCCGGTCACGGCCAGGACGGCCTGGTAGCCCTTGATTTCCTCTTCCAGGAGGAAGTCCGAGTCGCGGGCGTCTCCGCAGGTGACGTTCACCTCGCTGGGCAGGGCGGCCGACAGGCTGAGGCAGCGCTTGGGGTCTATCTCCACCAGCTTGACCTCGTCCACCTTCTGGGCGGCCAGGCGTCCGGCCACCATCACGCCAATCTCGCTTCCTCCCAGAATCATGACCCGGCGGACGTCCACCTGGTCTTTCCCCAGGAACTTGATGAGGGCGGGCAGGGAATGGCGGCTGCTGATTACATAGAGGTAGTCGTAGTCCTTGAAGCCGGTGTCGAACTTGGGTATCAGGGTGGTTCCCGAGCGGGAGATGGCCACGATGCGGAAATCGGCATCGGCCTGAAGCTGTTTGACGGCGCGGGAGAACTCGGCCACGTTCATGTCCAGAAGGGGAGAGTCCTCCTCCAGCTTGAACACCGCCAGCTGCAGTTTTCCGCGGGCGAAGTCCAGGGAATCGTTGGCGGCCGTGTGGCTCAGGAGCTGCAGGATTTCGTCGCTGGCGCTCTTTTCCGGGTAGAAGACCAGGTCCAGCCCCATGTCCTTGAACAGGAGCTTGTTTTCCGGGGAGAGGTAGTCTTCGTCGTCGATGCGGGCAATCACCCGTTTGGCACCCAGCTTCTTGGCCAGCAGGGCGCTCACAATGTTCACGCTCTGGTCCTTGAAGGGATTCACGGCAATGAAAAGGTCGGTGTGGTCGCAGCCGGCCTCCTTGAGCAGGGAAATGGAGCTGGATGGCCCCTGGAGGGTGGTTACATCGGCCGATGTGGAGAGGATGCGGATACGCTCGGCGTCGTCGTCGATGATGGTGACGTCGCCTCCGTCTGCGCTCAGCATCTTTGCCAAGTGCGTCCCGACCTGTCCGGCGCCTTCGATGATAATCTTCATAAGACTTTCCCTTTAAGCCTACAAAAATACTATTTTTTTCCGAATAGTCCTACAGGGACAATCCAGCCCGGGTACAGGCCATCTGGCTTTGGGGCGTCGGGAAGCAGGTCGCCGGGGCGGCGCAGTTTGCGGTAATCCCGGTGTGCCCGCACCACAGCCATAAAGAAGGCCCCCTGCCCTTTGCAGAGGTAAACCAGGGCCGACAGGCCGTCCAGGCACATCCGGGCCCCAATCCGGAGGCGGGCTTTCCAGCGGGAGTGAAGGGTGGAGGGCAGGTTGTTTTCCAGCAGGAGGAGGTTGTTGCGGTAGTTCAGGAAGAGCTTGAAGGGAGACTCGTTGCGGAGGGTTCCGCCGCCGATGTGCCAAACGGCCGATGCGGGCACCACCGTCACTTTCCAGCCCCTTAGCTGCATTCTCCAGCAGAGGTCTATCTCTTCCATATGGGCGAAAAAACGCTGGTCCAGGCCGCCCAGGGCTTTCCATACGCTGGAGCGCACCATGAGGCAGGCGCCGCTTACCCAGAGTACGTCCTGCGGGCTGTCGTACTGCCCGTGGTCTTTTTCCACCTTTTGCATAATCCGGCCCCGGCAGAAGGGATAGCCGTAGCGGTCTATCAGCCCCCCGGCAGCCCCGGCATATTCGAAGCTGTCCCGCTGATGCCAGGAAAGGAGCTTGGGCCCGCAGGCCCCGCAGTCCGGGTGGCTGTCCATCCAGTTTGTGAGGGGCTTCAGCCAGCCTTCCGGCACTTCAATGTCGCTGTTGATGAGGACATAATAGTCGGCCTCAATCATCTCCAGGGCCCGGTTGTAGCCTCCGGTGAAGCCGTAATTATTCTCTAAGAGGATGAGCGGCACCTGCGGGAAATGAGCCTGGAGGAAGGGCACGGAATCATCGGCCGATGCATTGTCCGCCACAAAAACCTGGGCGTCCTGCCCCTCGCAGGAGGCAAGGAGGCCCGGCAGGAACTGCTCTAAGTAGTTCCGGGTGTTGTAGTTCAATATGACAACGGCCGTTTTCATT
>CAMOKK010000108.1 GCA_946617545.1 uncultured Bacteroidales bacterium
GTGAGCTTCTTGGTCTTGCAGATGTTGATATTGAGGTCACGCTCGCGGGTATGCTCTCCCACCACCTGGCCGCCGTAGATTTCCTCTCCGGGCTCTACGAAGAATCGGCCCCTGTCCAGAAGCTTGTTCATGGAGTAGGCGATGGCCTCTCCCGTCTCCAAAGACACCAAAGAGCCGTTGGTGCGCATCTCAATGTCTCCCTTGTAGGGCTGATAGTCCTTGAAGCGGTGGGCCACCACAGCCTCTCCCTGGGTGGCGGTAAGGAGGTTGGAGCGAAGGCCCATGAGGCCGCGGGTGGGAATCTCGAATTCCAGCAGGGTGCGGTCAGAACGGGGCTCCATCCGGATAAGGGCTCCCTTGCGGCGGGTGCTCAGTTCGATGGCTGCGCCCACAAACTGCTCCGGAACCTCGATGGAAAGTTCCTCGATGGGCTCGCAGCGCTGGCCGTTGATGGTTTTGTCCAGCACCTTGGGCTGGCCCACCTGCAACTCGAAGCCCTCGCGGCGCATGGTCTCGATGAGCACGCTCAGGTGCAGCACGCCGCGGCCATACACCACAAAACTATCGGCATTGATGCCGGGTTTCACCCGAAGGGCCAGGTTCTTCTCCAGCTCCTTCTCCAGGCGGTCCTTGATATGGCGGGAAGTCACAAACTTGCCGTCCTTTCCGAAGAAGGGCGAGTTGTTAATCATGAAGAGCATGCTCATGGTGGGCTCGTCCACGGCGATGGGCGGCAGGGCCTCGGGGTTCTCGATATCGGCAATGGTGTCTCCTATCTCGAAGCCTTCGATGCCCACCACGGCGCAGATGTCACCGCACTGGACCTCGTCCACATTGGCCTTGCCCAAGCCTTCGAACACCATCAGCTGCTTGATTTTGCTCTTTTCCACTATGTCGTAGCGCTTGCACAGGCTCACGGGCATGCCGGTACGGAGGGTTCCGCGGGTGATGCGGCCCACGGCGATGCGGCCCACGTAGGGGCTGTACTCCAGAGAGGAGACCAGCATCTGGGGCGTCCCTTCCCTCACTTCCGGGGCGGGAATCTCTTCCAGGATGGTGTCCAGCAGCACCGAGATATCCTGCGTGGGCTTTTTCCAGTCCTTGGACATCCAGCCTTGCTTGGCACTGCCGTAGATGGTCTTGAAGTCCAGCTGGTCCTCATTGGCGCCCAGGTTGAACATAAGCTCGAACACCTCTTCCTGCACCTCGTCGGGGCGGCAGTTGGGCTTGTCCACCTTGTTAATCACCACAATGGGCTTCTTGCCCATGTCGATGGCCTTGTTCAGGACAAAGCGGGTCTGCGGCATGCAGCCCTCGAAGGCATCTACCAGCAGCAGGACGCCGTCGGCCATATTGAGCACACGCTCCACCTCTCCTCCGAAGTCACTGTGGCCGGGAGTGTCGATAATGTTGATTTTCACTCCCTTATAGGTGACGGATACGTTCTTGGCCAGGATGGTGATGCCCCGTTCCCTTTCCAAATCGTTGTTGTCCAGGATGAGGTTTCCGAGGTCTTCCGGCTTGCGGACCAGGTTGGCCTGGTAGATCATGCGGTCTACGAGGGTGGTTTTGCCGTGGTCTACATGGGCGATGATGGCGATGTTTCTGATGTCCTGCATATATGCGCTTCTAAAAATCTTACAAAGTTATGAATTTTCGGCGAAAGAGACAACTTTACACGCTGGCGCTGAAACGGATAATTTTTTCGAGGAGGCCCCTGAATGGCCTCCAAGGCCGATTTTCAAGGTCTCCGGCGGGCTCTCTTTCCCATTTGACCGTTTTCAACCGTGTAGCGGATCTCAAAAATCGGCCCCACAAGGTGTTGAGAGGCCGAAAATGCAATTAAACGTTTCATTTTTCGTGACACGGATAAGTTTTCTCAGCTTTGCAAAAAATTGATGCGCTATGAGAAAACACTTTCTTTTCCTTTTGCCCATTTGCATGCTGGTGGCGTGCAAGGGCGTCGGCAGCCCCGATCCGGACATCCATGCGCCGGGTGACGAAACGGTGTACCACGGCATGATTGAACTGGGACAGAAACTGGACGACCCTTACACGGTCGAGAACATGCAGAAAGCCCTCCAGAACGTTTATTCTTCCAAGGCCGACCGCGTGGACATCACAGAGACAGACCTCTACGTGCGTTTCCTGCCCGAGGATGACGAACAGTACAAAACACTCCAGGCCTTGGGGCTTTATCTGATGGACCATCCCATGGATTACCAGATTCTCAAGGAAGGAGACTACTACCAGGACCCGGAAGTGGGAGACGAAGCCATTACCTGGCAATATGCCGTGGTGCCCCATGATTTCATCTTCCCGGAAGGCATCACCTACGAGCTGTTGGACAAGGTCTTCATCTCCGAGCATGCTCCCGTTACCCGGGCCGATGACTGGGTGGACTGGGACCTGGTAGAAAAGGAAGCCTTCCGCCTTACCGGCAACGAGAAGCTGTGGCAGGAACCCGTCACCAAGGCCGACGGCTCCGGGCCCTCCGGCCGGATTACCATCGAAGACCCGCTTTTCAGCGGGGGAAAACCCTTCGGTGTGGCCGGCGTAAAGGTGGCGGCCAACATCTTCGTGAAGATAGCCACCACCTACACAGACCGGGACGGATACTACCAGATGGGCAAGTCCTTCTCCGGGAAACCCCGCTATCGGCTGGTATTCCAGAACACGAAGGGCTTCAACATCGGCTTCAACTTCCTGATTATTCCGGCCTCCGTGAGTACGCTGGGGAAGGGAGAGCCCTCCGGAATGGACTGCCATGTAACGCAGGCCGACAGCGAAGGCGCCCTTTTCCGCCGCTGCGTGGTGAACAACGCCGCCTACGACTACTATTCCCGCTGCACGGCGGAAGACCTGGACATAGCCACCCCTCCCGGAGACCTCCGAATCTGGATATTCCCCTTCCTGGAGTGCTCCAGCGCCAACATGCTGCACCACGGCGCCTTCCTGGACCACAGCCTCATCAACAAATACTTAGGGAATTATCTTTTCATCATCAAACTCTTCCTGCCGGACATCACCATCGGCACCAAGCAGATGAACTACATGCAAATCTATGAAAATGTGGTGCATGAGCTGGCCCACGCCAGTCACTATGCCAATGTGGGAAACACTTTCTGGACGCCGTACATCGACTATGTAATCAAATCCTTCATCCTGGAAGGATGGAATCCCTACGGCAGCGGGACCGACGCCAAGGCCGGCTATTGCGAAATTGGGGAAATGTGGGGTTACTTCATGCAGGAAACCCTCAAGACAGACCGTTACGGCGGCACTGTGAGGCAATTTGGAAACACTTTCTGGTTCAAGCCGGACATCTTCTCCTACCTGTACGAAAGAGGTCTGAGCCGCGGAGACATTTTCCGGGCCCTCACGTCCAAACTGAGCGGAATCGACGACCTCAGGGAGGAGCTCATCGCCCAGAACAGCGACAAAGAAAAGATTATCAACGACACCTTCCGCAAATATGGCAAATAGTATGAAACGCATCCTTGCAGCAGGCTTGCTCATCCTGACTGTCACCGCAGCCAGGGCCCAGCAGTGGGCCGTCCAGACCAACCTGATGGACTACCTCAACTTCGGCACCCTGAACATCGAGGGGGCGGTGGCCTTCCACCAGCACTGGAGCGCCACGGCCGTAGCCAAACTCAATCCCTTCCATTTCAAGAAGGGAGGAGAGCCCCTGAACGCCCGCCAGCAAGTATTTGGCGCCGGTGTCCGCTACTGGCCCTGGCATGTGTATTCCGGCTGGTGGGTCGGCACCCGTATCCAGTACCAGCAATACAACCGGGGCGGTATCAAGAATCCCGACACCAACGAGGGAGACCGCTGGGGCCTGGGGCTTTCGGGAGGCTTCTCCTACATGATTAATCCGCACCTGAACATAGAAGTGGGGGCCGGGGTCTGGGGTGGCTGGGACCGCTTTACCACCTACTCCTGCCCGGTCTGCGGCCTGGTTAAAGACAAAGGCTCCCGCGCCTTCATCCTTCCCAACGACCTTCTTGTAGCACTGGTCTATGTTTTTTAAGAAAACCTTCATACCGCTTTCACTGCTGGGGCTGTCCCTGCTTTCCTGCTCCATCAAGGAGAACAGGGACATCTGCCCCTGCGCCCTCAGGATAGAGCTAAGCGCCGTCCCGGGGCCCGTAAGCCTCTGGGTGGTGGCAGGAGACTTCCAGGCCAACTTCCGGGCCCGCAAAGACACCGTGATGGTGGTGCAGGTTCCTAAGGGAAAAATCCGCCTCCAGGCAGTGTCAGGGGCCGATATGGAAGCCCGGAAGAACTTGAGGATACCGGTGGGCTTCGAATGTCCGCCGGTATACCTCTACTCTTCTTTGGTGGATACCGGGCGGGATTCCACCAGCGTCTCCGTATCCCTGAACAAGCATTTCTGCACGCTTTCGCTGGACTTTGACGGCCCGCCGGGCTGGGGAGAGCCTTATTGGGCCGAGGTAAGGGGCAACGTAGGCGGTCTTTCCTGGGAGGGCACGCCGGACGCCGGTACCTTTTCCTGCCGCCTGGACGCCGGCCTGTCTGCCCGCCTTCCCCGCCAGGACCCGGAAGAGGAACTGTGGTTGGACATCACCATGCCGGACCGCGTGGTACGCAGCTTTGCCCTGGGAACCTACATGCTGCAGGCCGGCTACGACTGGCACGCCCCCGACCTGGACGACATGCCCTTGGAAATCCGCCTCTCCGTTACGGAGATTCTCCTCCAAAGCCATCTTTGGAGCCAGGTGGTCCCCATAAATATGGATATCTGAAAAAAATATTTGGACTTTCAAAAAAAGTGCGTATATTTGCAGTCCCAAATTGATGCGCGGAT
>CAMOKK010000109.1 GCA_946617545.1 uncultured Bacteroidales bacterium
AAACTATTCTACCCGCAGATAATAATGGGGCTCGAAGGGCTCCTTTGAAAAAATGTGGACCAAATCTTCCAGGATGAGGTCCGGGCGCACGGGGCCGGTTTCCCAAAAGCGGTTACCACCCCCCGGGGTGGTCTGCAAGGTGTTGTTCCACACCTCTTTCTGCAGAACCGGGAACTCGGAGAAAAGCGGATGCACGCTCCGGAGCTGCTCCCGCGTGCGGCACCAGCCGGGGTGGAGCCAGAAATCGGCCTCACGGGCATAGGAAAAGGCGGTTTCCAGGCCGATGATGGAGCTCTCCTGCCGGCCGGGCCGGGCACCCAGGAGCTCTCCCCCGGCGTCGGAAATGAGCCGCGTCATGTAATTGTCTCCGCCGGGGATGTACCACTCGTCCGAATAAGGGATGTTGATGAGCACCTTGTGGGAGGCCGACGGACGCCGGAGCGACAGGTAGCGCTCCCGCACGGCGGAAAAGACGGAATCGGCCCGGGAGAGACGTCCGGTGAGGGCGCCGAAGAGCTTCACATATTCCGCCCGGGCCAGCGGATGGCTTTCCAAATGCTCGCTGAGGACCACGCAGCGCACCCCCAGCTCCCGGAGCTTGGCCAGATACGGAGGCTCCGCCGAAGAGACGCTGTATGTCAGAAAAAGGTCCGGCTGGAGCTTGAGGATGCCCTCGTAATCCAGGGCGGCGTCGTAGCCCACGTCCGCAGCCCTTTCCCGCACCAGGGCGTTTCCCAGAAAATCCGGGCCGGAAACCGCCACCACCGCGGAATCGGCCCCGACGGCTTCCAAAAAGCCTACATAGGAGCTGGACATGCAGACCAGCCGACGGAAAGGCCCCCGAAGCGTGTCGGCCCCGCCGGAAGGACGGAGCACCACCACGCTGCTGTCTTCCTGAATGGAGAACCAGGCGGCGTATTCCATCTGCCGGCTCCCCCTCTCCGGCCCGTGGCAGGAGAGAAGGAGCAGTGGCAGCAGATATAAAAGGCTGCGGCGCATCAGAAACGGAAACTGGCCCCGCCGGTAAAGTTGCGGCCGGGCATGGGATAGCCGGAAACAATGTCATAGCGCTTGTTGAGCAGGTTCCGGGCCGATACAAACACCCCTATCAGGGTGCTTCCCAGATGGAAATCCTTGAGGAAATTCACGTCCAGGGTGTTCCAGTCGGGCATATTCCCGGAGCCATCCACGCGGCCGGCCTTCAAGTTCCACCGGGCACCCAGGGTCCAGCCCCGGTAGGCCAGGCTCCCCTGCAGGAAGGCGGTGTGCCGGGCTACATAGGGAATCTGCCGGTCAAAAGTATAGCTGTCCGGAGTCTTGTCCACAGCCTTCTGCCAGCCGTATCGGCCGGTAAAAGAGGCCGTCCAATGGCCCCTGGAAAAGTCAAAGCCGGCCATGATGTCTGCGCCCAAAGCCTGCACCTTGCCCACGTTGAAGGGCAGCCATATATTGGGGTCCCCCACCGAAGGGGCCGATATAATCTTGTTGGTGAGGTAGTTGTAATAGCCGTCGGCCCGGGCTTTCAGCGTCCAGGCGCCCAGCTTGCGGCAAAAGTCCAGGCCGGCATCGGCCAGCCAGGCATCTTCCGGCTTCAAGGCAGGATTGCCGTAGCCGGGATAGTAGAGCTCATTGAAGGTGGGGGTGCGGTAGGCACGGCGGCCGAAAGCCACCAGGTCCAGCCCTTCCACCAACTTCAGACGCAGGTCCAGCGAGGGCGAGAGGCTGCCCCAAAAGGCCCCGTGGACATCCTTTACGCCGGCATATTCCAAGGCGGCATCGGCCTGGAAACGGGCCAGGCGGAAGGCCGTGGCCACGGCTCCCAAGGCGCTCAGGCGCACCCCGTTGTACTGGGTGGAGGAAAGGCCGTCCAAGGCGGCATCGGCCGTAAGGGAAACCTCCCACCAGGGCTTCAGGCGGAAGCGGTGTACGGAGTTAAGCTGCACCTCCGTCTGTTCGTAGATGTCATTGCCCCATTCGCTCAGGTACTGCAGGCGGTCGAAGGAGGTTTTTCCGCTCAGATGCAGGCTGTAAACGTTTCCGAAGGCCTTCCGAAGGAGGAACTGCCCAAAGGCGTTGCGGTCTTTCTGGCGGTCCGTGGAGGGCCAGGACAAGCTGCCGGGGGTGCCCCTGTCGGCCCCGTTATAATAGGCCTTGGCATGGAAATCTCCGTCGTCCAAGAGGCCGAAAAGGTCTACTCCGCCGCGAATCTGTTTCAAATCGTTGTTCTCCCGGAGGCTGCCGTCTTCCAAAGGGAAATGGCCCTTGGTAACAACCCCGCCGGCGTTGGCGGAAAGGCTCCAGCGCTCTCCCAGCTTGAAACTGAACCGACCATAAGGCTGCCAAGTTCCGAAGGAGCCGGCCACCAGACGCACTTCACCGGCCACCGGACGGCCCCGGAACACGGGGCGGGCGGTCAGGAAATGGAGGCTGTTCTGGGCGTAATCGGCCACGATGGAGCCCAGGGACGGGAAGTCCAGCATGCCCAGGTCGGCCTGGCCGCTTTGGATGTTCCCCACCCTTACGCCGTCCACGTAAATGGCCGTATGGGCACTGCCCAAGCCTCTGAGGCTCACGGACTTGAGCCCGGCAAGCGAGCCGTAGTCACCCACATACAGGCCCGGAAGCTGCTGAAGGGTGGAAGAGACGTCTTGCAGGGGATTCACCCCAAGGGTGTCCGTGCGGGACACCACCAGCCCGCGGTCGGCCACTACCTTGGAGGCCTCCAGGCTGTCCGGCACGGCTGCACCAAGCAGCGATGCCGATAGGATAAAAGAAAAAAGCATTACTTTGCGCTTATACCGGAACTTGTCCCCGAGCTCCTACGTTAAACTTGACAAGGCAGGTCTTCTGACTGCTCCCGGCGCGGGGCCTTCTCACCGCAATGGCAATGGCATTTTTCCCGGACCGTTAAGGAGTTCACAGCTGCGGGCACAGTTCCGGACTCTCACCGGCTTCCCTTTTAAGGCTGCTTTTTGAGGCAGCACACCTTTGTCCGCTGCAAAGATACGGAAAAATATGCTTATATTTGTGCTTGTATGAAAATTGCGGTATACAGCGGTTCCTTCAACCCCCTGCACAAGGGGCATCTGGCCATCATGGAGTATCTCACCCACCAGGGCGGGTTTGACTGGGTATACCTGATTGTAACCCCTCAGAATCCCTTCAAACAAACGCATACCCTGCCCGCCGGCCAGGAGCGTTTTGACGCCGCCGTGAAGGCCGTGGCCCGCTATCCGCACCTGAAAGTGAAAGTGCTGGACATCGAGCTCAAGATGACCCCGCCCCAGTACACCATCCGCACCTTGGATACCCTCCGGGAAAGGGAGCCCGGGAACGATTTCACCCTGGTCATAGGGGCCGACAACCTGGCCGGTTTCCAGGGCTGGCTCTTCCATGAGCGCATCCTGAAGGATTACGGGGTGGTGGTGTTCCCCCGCAAGGGGTATCACCGGGGCCACGACCGCGCCCGCCTGCTCAAGGAAGACCCTACGTATAAAATAAGCCTTATCAAAGCCCCCCGGGTGGATATTTCCTCCACACGGATCCGCCGTCATACGGCAGAGGGAAAGGACATGTCTAATTGGTTAATGTAACATATGCCTGGTAAAGTACTCATCTTCTCCGCCCCTTCGGGCTCCGGAAAAAGCACCATCGTGGGTCATATCCTCGGTACCCGCAAGGATGTCGAATTCTCCGTATCGGCCACGTCCCGCCCGCCCCGCGGAACGGAACAGGACGGTGTGGAATACCTTTTTTACAATGCCGAGACCTTCCGTGCCCTGGTGGCCGACGACAAATTCGTGGAGTATGAAGAGGTGTACCCGGACCGTTTCTACGGCACCCTCAAGAGCGAGGTGAACCGCATCTGGTCCAAGGGCCACGTGATTATCTTTGATGTGGACGTGAAGGGCGGCGTGTCGCTCAAGAAGTACTTTGGAGACGCAGCGCTTTCCGTCTTTATCCAGGCCCCGTCCGTGGAGGAACTGCGGCGGAGGCTGGTGGCCCGCGGGACCGACGCTCCGGACGTCATTGACGTGCGGGTGAACAAGGCCGCCGAGGAAATGACCTATGCCCCCCAGTTTGACCGCATCCTCATAAACGACGACCTCCAGACCGCCCTTGCCGAAGCCGAAACCCTGGTAAACGACTTTTTAAACGCTTGATATGAAACGAATTGTCTTATCCCTTGTGCTGCTGGCCTCTGTGGCCGGCAGCGCGTCCGCCGCACCCTCCGGCGAGAACGCCCGCCTGCTCCGCTTCCCGGCCACCAACAGCTCGGAAGTGGTCTTTTCCTATGCAGGAGACCTCTGGACCGTCCCCATCCAGGGCGGCGAGGCCCGCAGGCTCACCTCCCATATCGGCTATGAAATGCTGGCCCGCTACTCCCCCGACGGGAAAACCATCGCCTTCACCGGAGAGTATGACGGCAACCGGGAGGTTTACAGCATTCCCGCCGGCGGCGGAGAGCCGGTGCGCCTCACCTACACCGCCACCAACGGCCGCGACGACCTGGGAGACCGCATGGGCCCCAACAACATGGTGCTGGCCTGGAGCCCCGACGGCAAGAAGATTGTGTTCCGCAACCGCACCGGCGACGGCTTCGAAGGCCTGCTGTGGACTATCGGCCCGGAAGGGGGCATGCCCCGGCAGATTCCCCTCCCGGAAGGCGGCTGGTGCAGCTATTCCCCGGACGGAAGCCAGCTGGCCTACAACCGCGTGATGCGGGAATTCCGCACCTGGAAATACTACCGCGGCGGCATGGCCGACGACATCT
>CAMOKK010000110.1 GCA_946617545.1 uncultured Bacteroidales bacterium
ACTTTGACCTGGGCAACCACCAGAAGTTCTCCGGCAAGAAGATTGAATACTTTGATCCTGAGGAGAATACCTCCTACACGCCCTATGTGATTGAAACATCCATCGGCGTAGACCGTATGGTGCTGGCCGTTCTCTCCCACTCCTACACGGTGGAGAAGCTGGAAAACGGTGAAGAGCGCGTTGTGATGAAGATTCCTGCCCCGCTGGCCCCCATCAAGGTGGCCGTGATGCCCCTGGTGAAGAAAGACGGCCTGCCGGAACTGGCCCAGAAGGTGGTGGACGAGCTCAAATACGACTTCTCCTATCAGTACGACGAGAAAGACTCCATCGGCAAGCGTTATCGCCGTCAGGATGCCATTGGAACGCCTTTCTGCGTAACCGTGGACCACGACAGCCTGAACGACGGCTGCGTAACCGTCAGAGACCGTGACAACATGACCCAGGAGCGTGTCAAGATTAGCGAGCTGAGGGAAATGATTGACAAGAAGGTCTCCCTTACCAACCTCCTCCGCAATCTGTAAGATGGGTCCGCTTGTTCTCCTCATAACGGCCATTCTGGCCACTCTGGTGCTGTATTTCTGGGCTCGCAAGGCTCAGCTGGAGAAGCAGCTTCTGGAGGAGCGGGAGGAGAATGAGCGCATCATGAACATAGCCGAAGACTTGAAGGCCCGCCTGGGTGCTGCATCCAAGCGCCAGACGGGCCGCAAGTTCGACGCATTGGACCGCCTTTGCGAGCAATACTACATTTACGAAGGCACGGACAACCTCCAGCCCCGCATCCTGAAAGAGGTAAAATCCATCGTGGACGGCCTGCGGGCCGATGAAAATGTCCGCCGTCAGTTGGAACAGGCCCTCAATGAGTCTTCGGACGGCGTTATAACCAAGTTGAAGGCCGATTTCCCCAGCATGAAACAAGAAGACTTCATGCTCTTTCTTTTTACGGCATCCGGCTTTTCCACCACTACCATTTCCACCCTTTTGGAGAAGGACAAGCCCTATGTTTACAACCGGCTTTACAGGCTCAAAGAGCGCCTGAAACAGTCCGGTTCAGCCCATAAAACCCTGTATCTGACCTGTTTGGACAGGTAACTTGCCCTTGTTGGTAAACGGCCGAAAAGTGCGGGTTTTCGACATCTTTTCACCGGAATGCGAGATTTTAGTTTTCGACATCTCTCGCTATCGTTTAATAATCAGGCGTTTGCAAAAAGGCTTTTGCGAGATTGTTTTTCCCCCGTTATTTGGAGACTAAATTATTCTTTCCGAACTTTGCATCAGAAGAATATCAACCAATTAATTTTTATACCATGGAAGTAAAGAAATCCCCCAAAGCCAGCCTTGAGAACAAGCGCCTGCTCTTTACGGAGATTGGTCTTGTAGTTGCTCTGGGCATTGTGTACCTGGCGTTCAACTATTCTTCCAAAGACGCCAAAGTGGCCGTCCTCGAGGACACCACCCAGGCCGTAATCGAGGAAGAAATGGTTGCCATCCAGAACGAGCTCCCTCCGCCCCCGCCCGAGGCCCCCAACATCCCCGTTCTGAGTGACCAGATTGACATCGTGGACGACGACATCAAACTCGATGACGACCTGTTCATGAACCTGGAAGACAACAACCAGACCTTCGAAATTCAGGACTACAAGGAAGCCGTCGTGGAAGAGGAAGAGGTGGAGGAAGAAGCCATTCCTTTCCAGCTGGTAGAAAAGAAGCCTTCCTTCCAGGGAGGTGATGCCAACGAGTTCTCCAAGTGGGTGAATTCCCGTCTGGTATATCCTGAAATTGCCAAGGAGAACGGCGTACAGGGCCGTGTGACCCTTCAGTTCACCGTAGAGGCCGACGGCCGCGTCACCAATGTGCGCGTGCTCCGCGGCGTGGACGAGTCCCTGGACAAAGAGGCTGTCCGCGTGGTTTCCAGCTCTCCCAAGTGGACGCCCGGCCGTCAGCGTGACCGTGCCGTAAAGGTTACTTACACCTTCCCGGTAATTTTCCAGCTGCGCTAACGCACCCAGACTTCATCTACGAAGAACCAACAAGGGTTCCCTACACCGTAGTGCCATTCCGGGCAGATTTTCTGCCCGGATATTTTTATGCGTACGTAGCGAGCGGTGCTTTGGGAATACCCCCAGACCGGGGTGAATTCAATGCTTCCGCTCCGGTTTTCCGGGATTTCGCAATAGCTGAAACGGCTGAACTGTTCTCCGTCGGCCGATACCAGAAACTCTACGGCCCGGGGGTCCAGCACCCAGGCTCCGATTTGGCGCAAAAAGTCCACGCCAATGGCCTGGATGGCCTTTTGTGCGCCCAGGTCGATGGTAAAGTCGGCGTCGCTTCCTTCCCAGCCCACCCAGCTTTCCACATAGCCGGCACCGCCGTAGAGGCCGTCTGTAAGGGCGGTTTTCCCCAGTTCGCGGTATTTGGGACGGGGCTCTATGGTGAAGGTAACGGGACAGCCAAAGGCCAGATTCCCTTCCGGCGACGACAAATACCGTTCTCTGAAGAGTTTACAGTAAGCAAGAGGTGAGTTGGCCCGCTCGTTCAGCGTGGGAACGCCAAAGGTCCTTACCCGGCTTTCAAACAGGTCCAGGGCCTTTTGCACGGCGGCGTTGTCCCGTCCAAGGTCCGTTCTGGCTATCTCCAAAGCTGAATATTGCAGGGGAAGACGGGTGCGCTGCACACGGGAGAGGCGGAGCGAGTCGTGGGCCACGGCAGCTTCGGCCTGGTCAAAAAGGGCATTGTAGCGCCTCAGGAGGGCCGGTCGCAGGATATTTCCCTTGTAGGAAACTGGAGAGTCGTAGATGAACAAATCCACATCCGTAGCCACTGCCGCGCCTTCCAGGGTATGGATATAACGCAGGATATAAGGGGCCGCCTTGCCGTAATAGGCCTCGCAGAAATGCCGCTCCAGGGAGTCCAGGCTGGCCGACGGGTTCCACATGAGTTTGGAGACCAGATAGGGCCTTAATTCGGCCATATCCCCGCCCCGGGAGCTGTTTATCTGGGAAAAGTGCATCTTGACACCGTGGTCCCGGAAAATGACCATGTTGTCCTTGATGGTCTGCAAGTTGGGGAAAGGGGAAAGGTAATTGTCAAAATTGATTCCGTAATCCCAGAGGAAAATATTGTCACAGATGGCGCTCCAGCCCTCCAAATGGCGCATGAACTCCTGACCGGAAGGATTTTCCGGCAGGGAAGTCTGACGACGGCAGTCTATGTCGCAGAGCATGATGGACACATTTTCCAGCGGAACGGTCTTGCGGGGCGGCTTTACGGAAAAAAGATAAGCCAGCGTAGAGATTTCCTTGTCCGGAAAACGCCGGGCTACGGCATTGACAAAACGCAGGATGGGGCCGGAAGGGCTCCCTTCTTCATCGATAATGGCCTGACAAGTCTCACAACGGCAGTAAGTGTCTGAGCCATCGTTCTGTGAGATGGAAATCATCTTTTGTTCGGGGTGTGCGAGGAACAGACTGTCCAGTGTTCCACAAACGATTTCCAGCACTTCCGGGTTGCTCATGCACCACTGGCTGGCGCTGCCGGGATGACGCCGCCCATTGTAGTAGGCGTAATATTCCGGATGCGCCGCTCCGTGGCGGGAGGCAGGCAAAAGCCGGTCGCAAGTGTGTACCCAAAGATTCTCTACAAACAGGTCTGAGGGTTCTTCCAGGCGCATCCAGCTGCGAAGAAGCGGGTCTTCGCGCAGGAGATAGTGGCTGCATTGCCGATAGCGGAAGGCCGGAACCTCCGTGCGGGGGCGCAGAACCACGGATTTGACCCGCGGCAGGTCGTATTCTCCTCCGCCCCAGTAGTTCATGCCCACTTCCTGCTCCAGGAAGTCACAGGCCGCGTAGGAGAGGCTTTTTCCGGAACCCTCCAGCACGACGGCGCCGTTTTCCAGGCCGATACGGAAGGCGTCCTCGCCCAGGCCGTCCACTTCCCGAAGGACAATATCGGCCTTTTTGGGGAGGGCGTTGACGATGGGAAAGGCGAAGCCGGTGGCCTCGGGCAGGTAACGCTGCAAAATGGCGGCGGCGGGGGAGTCCGGGGATGCAACAATGCGGCTTTTGGGGCCGAATACGACCGTTTGAGCGCCTGCGCCAAGGCTGGCAAGGCTCAGGAGGAGGAAGAAGAAAAGACGTCTCATAATGCTCAAAGATACGAAAAAAATCCCCACAAATGAGGATGGCGAAAAAAAGAATTCATTTCTACCTTTGCAATCCCCAAATATAGCTTAAAGAATGGCAGATAGTGTAATTAGCTGTGAACACCTGACGCATTTCTATGGAAAGCGCAAAATCTATGAAGATCTGAACTTCGAGGTGGCTCCGGGCCGGATTGTGGGCCTTCTGGGCAAAAACGGCACCGGAAAAACCACCACCATCAACATCCTGATGGGATATCTGAAGCCACAGAGCGGCACCTGCCGTATCTATGGCGAGGATGTTCAGCATATCGGTCCCGCAACCCGCCGGCGCATTGCCCTGCTCCTGGAGGGGCATGTTCAGTATGAGTATATGAGCATAGCCCAGATAGAGAAGTTCTATGCCGCGTTCTATCCCAAATGGAACCGCGAGGCCTACTACGGGCTGATGGAGAAGCTTCACGTGGCTCCGGGTCAGCGGATTTCCCGCATGTCCAACGGACAGCGCTCCCAG
>CAMOKK010000111.1 GCA_946617545.1 uncultured Bacteroidales bacterium
ACGCTCTACCAACTGAGCTAATACCCCGTGTTTCCCGTTTGGGATTACAAAGGTAAGGACTTTTTCTGAATTTGCAAACATTTTTCTCAATTTTTTCAAAAAAGAGATTGGAGGGGGGAGTTGCCGACATGAAATAAAAAAGGTATATTTGCAAACATGAAACACATGGTCTGCAGCATTATGCTTTTCTCTCTGATGGGGCTTTTCTCATGTAAAGCCCAAAACGTGAATAATTTATCTGTAAAGGCATTTGCCGATGCCCTGGCGCCGGAAACGTCCATTATTGACGTGCGCACGGCGGAGGAATTCGCGGCCGGCCATCTTCGCGGCGCAGCGAACATAGACTGGTACCAGGCAGGCTTCGTGGAAAGCGTGAAAGCTGCCTATGGGCCGGAGCAACCGCTCTATGTGTATTGCCGGAGTGGCAGACGCAGTGCATCGGCAGCGGCCAAACTGGCCAAGGAGGGCTATACCGTCTATAATTTGGAAGGCGGATACCTGGCCTGGACAGAAGCGGGCAGGGAAGTGACCAAGTATGAAGTGGAACGCTTTCGTACGCCCGCAGGGTCGGCGCTGGAAATCACCCTTGTCAAGCATGCCAGCCTGGAAATCCGCTTCAATGGCCTTTCCATCCAGGTGGATCCGGTGGCGGAACTGGGCAAAAAGACGGATTACGCGGCGGAGTTCCCCAAGGCCGATTACATCCTGATAACCCACGAGCACCACGACCACTTTGACCAGGCCGCTATCGATGCGCTCCGAAAAGAAAGCACCTGGCTGGTCACCAATGCCCGCTGTGCCGATATGGCCGGCTGGGGAAAGGCTCTGGCCAATGGGGAAAGACTCCAACTTGCCTTCGGAATAGAGG
This sequence comes from uncultured Bacteroidales bacterium, assembly GCA_946617545.1. Taxonomy (GTDB): domain Bacteria; phylum Bacteroidota; class Bacteroidia; order Bacteroidales; family UBA932; genus Cryptobacteroides. The sequence goes on from CAMOKK010000111.1 coordinate 869, forward strand.
CCGTGCCCGCTTACAATACTACCGAAGGACACCTCCAATTCCATCCGAAGGGAAGGGACAACGGCTATGTTCTCACGTTGGACGGCCTTCGCATCTACATTGCAGGCGACACGGAAGATATTCCGGAAATGGCAGCGTTAAAAGACATCGACATTGCCTTCCTGCCTTGCAACCAGCCCTATACCATGACGGTGGAACAATGCGTCCATGCCGCACAGATGATTAAGCCCAAGGTGCTTATTCCGTATCACTTCGGCAATACGGACTTGAGCGGCCTGCCGGAGCAGTTGCCCGGAATGGATGTTCGCCTGCGGGCGCTTCAATAATCAGCGGGAGCCCAGGTAAAGCAGAACCATACTGATAAACACCAGCACCAGGTCAAAAGCCTTGGCCTTGATGTTCTGTTCTTTGAGGAGAAAGGCGCCGATCAGGAAACTCACCAGCACGCTTCCGCGCCGAATCATGGAGATGACAGAGATGAGGGCGCCGGGCTGGGCCAGGGCGCGGAGGTAGGCAAAATCGGCCAGACAGAGGAAAAGGCTGATGAGGGGAATGCTCCAGCGCCATTCAAAGACGACGCCTCTGTGGCGGGCCGGAATCCAGGTGAAGCCCAGAATCAGGCTCATGAAGATGAGCTGATAGAGGGTGTACCAGCTCAGAACTTGCAGGTTGTCCAGTCCCAAGCCGTTTTCCGGCGACATCAGGAATTTGTCATACAGGCCGCTGAGCGCTCCCAGCAGCACGGCGGCGATAAGGCACCAGATCCAGCGGTTGGTATGGAAGTAGATGCCTTCCTTCTTGCTGGAAATGCGCATGAGGAAATAGGCCAGGATGGCTACGCCCACGCCCAGGCTTTGCAGCAGATTCAGTCTTTCTCCAAAAAACAGTACGGCTCCCAGCAACACCAGGACGGGCCGTGTGGCATTAAGAGGGCCGACAAGAGTGAGCGGCAGGTGCTTCATGGCAAAATAGCCGGCCAGCCAGGAGGACAGAACAATCACGCTCTTAAGAAGTATCCAGCGCTGGATTTCCCAGCTTCCGAAGCCCGTATAGAAGAGCAGGGGACTCACCAGGATGCTAGAGATGAACGTGTTCAGGAACAACACCGGAATCACGGCGTTGTCCCGCAGGGAAAGCTTCTTGCAGGAATCATAGCAGCCCAGCAGGGCGGCCGACAGGAATGACAGAATGAGCCACATAGGGAATAAGCGGGCGCAAAGTTACAAAAAATAGCAAAGATTGCAGAAAATACTTATCTTTGTATGATAAAGATGAAAGTTGTAGCAGATACCAATATCCCCTTTCTGAAGGGTGTCCTGGAACCTTTCGCAGAGGTTGTCTATCTGGACGGGCGGTCCATTGACCGCAATGCCATGATGGATGCCGATGCCATCGTAATCCGTACCCGTACCAAGTGCAATGAACAGACGCTGGAAGGTACGCGGGTGCAGCTGATAGCCAGCGCCACCATCGGCCTTGACCATGTGGATGTTCCTTGGTGCCAGGCTCATGGAATCGAGGTTCGGAATGCGGAGGGCTGCAATGCCTCTGCCGTGGCAGACTATGTTTTCTCCGCCCTGTATGGAATTGCGTCCCGCCGGGCCATCAAGCTGGACGAGGCGGTGATCGGCATCGTGGGCGTGGGCCACGTGGGCGGGAAAGTGGAGTATATGGCCCGTGCCCTGGGCCTGAAGGTTCTGTTGTGTGACCCGCCCCGCGCAGAGAAAGAAGGGGCCGATGGCTTCGTGTCCTTAGATGAACTCTTGGAGAAGGCTACGATTGTGACGCTGCACGTCCCTTTGGACCAGACAACCCGCGGCATGGCGGGGGAGGATTTCTTCGATAAGATTCGTCCGGGAGCCATTTTTATCAATGCCGCCCGCGGAGAGGTGGTGGATGAGCAGGCCCTTATCCATGCGCGTCCCAAACTGGGGGCGCTGGTGCTGGATACCTGGTGCAACGAACCCAATGTGAACCCCAACCTGATTGAACTCTGTGACATTGCCACCCCCCACATTGCCGGTTATTCCTATCAGGGAAAACAGAACGGGACGGCCATGGCAGTCCAGGCCCTGGCAAGGCACTTCGGCATCGAGGAACTGATGGACTTCCGTCCGGCTTTGGAGGACGAGGCGCTATCGGCCACCACATTGGACCTTTGGGGCCGCTCGCAGGGAGAGATTGCCGCCGTGCTGCAGTACAACTATCCCATCTTCACGGACGATTTCCTCTTCCGCAGCGCAGCCGAGTCTTTCGAAAAGCTGCGCAGCGAGTACAATTATCGGCGAGAATTTTATATCGATAACCACTATAACACTATGTTCAGCCAAACCGACCAACAGCAAATCTTGGACAGAGGTGCTACCCTCCGTCAGGTAAAAGACCAGATTGAGCATTTCAAAAACGGCTTCCCCTGGATGAAGATTGTGGGGCCCGCCACCCCCGAAAGAGGAATCAAGGTTCTGGATTCCCAGGCCGTCGAAGCCGCGGTAGCGTATTACAAAAAGGCCGATGTAAACGGAAAGAGCAAGTTTGTTCCCGCTTCCGGCGCCGCCTCCCGCATGTTCAAGGACATGTTCCAGGGACTGGCCGAGCTGGAAGAAGGAAAGGACCTGGCTCCCGATGCACCCGGAGCCAAGCTGGCCGCACGCATCAAGGATTTCGCCTTCTACACGCCGGAAATCTTCGGCAGCCCCGAAGACAGCCGTGAGTACAGGCTTCAGACCCTGAAAAAACTGCTGAAAGAAGAAGGACTGGCCTATGGCAGCAAGCCCAAGGGCGTGCTTAACTTCCATCGTTATCCGGACGAGGTGCGCACGGCCATCGCAGAGCATCTGGTAGAGGCGCAAGAATACATGCGCAATGCCGACGGAACCTGCAATCTTACCGTAACCATTTCTCCGGAACACCAGGCTTTGTTTGAGGAAGCAATCGGCGCCATCCAGGATGCCTACGAGAAGAAATACGGCGTCAAGTATAATATCACTTTCACCTTCCAGGACAAGGCTACGGATACCATTGCCGTCACCCCGGACAACAAGCCTTTCCGCAAGGCCGACGGCTCCCTGCTGTTCCGTCCCGCCGGTCATGGAGCCCTCATTTACAACCTGAACAAGGTGGCCGATGAACTGGTGAGCATCAAGAATATAGACAATGTGGCACATGAGAAGCTCCTGCCCATTACCGCCGAATACAAGCAGGTGCTGATGGGCGTGGCCCTCCAGCTGCGGGACAAGATTTTTGACTATCTACGGAAACTGGACGAGGCTCCTACCCAGCAGCTTTGCAACGAGATAGAGAATTTCCTGGACAAGGAACTGTGCATCCAGATCCCGCTGGCCCATTCCGAGGCCGAGCGTGTGCAGATGCTCCGTAGGAAGCTCAACAGGCCCATCCGCGTTTGCGGTATGGTAAAGAACGAAGGAGAGCCCGGCGGCGGCCCCTATGTGATTGCCGGAAAGGACGGCTGCACCAGCCTGCAGATTCTGGAGAGCGTCCAGATCAACAAGGAGGATGCCGGTGCCATGAAGGCCATGTCCCAGGCTACGCACTTCAATCCGGTAGATCTGGTGTGCTGCCTGAACGACTATAAGGGCAAGCATTTCGACCTGCTGAACTTCGTAGACCCGGAGGCCGGCTTTATGAGCTCCAAGAGCTACGAAGGCCGCGAGCTTAAGGCCCTGGAACTGCCCGGCCTGTGGAACGGCGCCATGAGCGACTGGAACACCCTCTT
>CAMOKK010000112.1 GCA_946617545.1 uncultured Bacteroidales bacterium
TAGTTGGGAATCACCATGCCGTTGGTCACAATCACGCGCGGGGCGTCCTTGTGGCTGGGGAACAGGCCCAGCGGATGCCCGCTGTACATCACCAGCGTCTGCTCCTCCGTCATGGTGGCCAGGTACTGCATGGTGAGCCGGTACTGCGCCCAGTTCTGGAAAATGGCCCCGTTGCCGCCGTAGATGATGAGCTCGTGCGGATGCTGCGCCACCCGCTCGTCCAGGTTGTTCTGAATCATGGCCATGATGGCCGCCGCCTGGGGAGTGCGGGCGGGGTACTCCTCTATCGCGCGTGCGTATATTTTATAGGAAGGCCGATACCGGTACATATAGATGCGGCCGTAGTCCTTCAGTTCTTGCGCAAACTCCGGTGCCAGCTGCGCATGCAGGGCCTCCGGGAAGTAGCGTAGGGCGTTTTTGAGCGCCAGCACCTTCTCCTGGGGCTTCAGGATGTCCTTGCGCTTGGGTGCGTGGTTAATCTGCGGGTCGTACGGCTTGGCCTCCGGCAGTCTGTCGGCCGGAATCCCGGCCAGGATTTCTTGGGAAAATTCCCGTGTTATGGAACTCATTGATTATTAGCGTTTTATTGATTTTCTCCTCGGAATTTTTCTGAGGAGGATTTGTATAAACAATTGATACTAAAACACTTTAATATGGGCCTCCACTTCCTGGAGCACCTGCGTTTCCAGGGCCAGGGCCTCGGAGACAATGGCGTCGGCCCTTGCCAGCAGGGGCAGGGCGGGGGCTTTGTCTTTGAGGCCGGCGGCGTTGATGCGCACGTTCAGGCGGGCGCCGCGGATACCGGCCACGGCGGCGAGGGCGGCCACACCGGCGTCGGAGGCCGATGCCGGATTGCCGGTCTTGGCCATCTGCAGCGCCAGCGGCAGGGCCTTCAAGGCCGTTTCCATGGTCTGCAGCGGCACCTGCGCGGCATACAAAGTGGCTGCTTCCAGGGCCTGGGCGCGGGCCTCCTTCTCCTGCTCCGTATTCTTGGGCATGGCCAGGCAGTCCATGATGCGGTTGAAGGAGGCGGTGTCCTCGTCTATGAGCCTAAGGAGTTCGTTCACCAGCTTCTGGCCCTCTTCGGCCACGTCGGAAAACTCCTTCCAGCGATGGTCCCAGCCCCGTTTGTGGGCCGATAAATTGGCCACCATAGTGGCCAGGGCCGCCCCGAAGGCGCCCATGGCGGCGCTTACGGACCCGCCGCCCGGTGCAGCGCTCTCGGAGGCCGTCTCGCGGACGAAGCCTTCCAGCGTCATCTGTGCCAGGCCCTTCACGGGGTCTGCAATCAGGTACTCAATCACCTTCTCCTGCGGGTTGAAAGGCTTCAAATCGTCTAAAGACATGCTCTTGACGGCTATCTTGACAATCTCCTGTTCGCTGATGCCCAGGGAACGCTGCTGCCGTTCCAGATAGTATCGGCCGGCTTCCATGAGCACCCGCTTGGGAACCAGGCCCACAATCTCGGCCCCGGTGACGCGCAGGCCCCGGGCTGCGGCGGCGCGGGAAACCTCCTCAAAGGCCACATGCAGGGGAGTGGCGTCTATGTCCGTGATGTTCATGGACACCTGCGCAATGCCGTATTCGTCTATGTACCAGCCTATGGCCTTGGTGCCCTTGAGCGTGCCGGGTATCCAGCCCTCTCCGGAAGGGTTCTTGCGGCCCTTTTCGCGCACGTCGAAGGCCACGGCGTTGGCGCGGCGCGTAGAGGTGGTGTTCAGGTTGAAGTTCACCGCTACCAGGAAGTTCCGGGCCCCCACGTTGGTGGCACCGGCCTTGGCTACGGTTTCGTTCCAGCTGCCGCCAAAGTCCGGCTTGCGGGCCGGGTCGGCCATTTTTTCCGGAAGCGCCTCGTATTCGCCTTCCCGGCACACGGCCAGGTTCCGGCGCTCCGGGGTAAATGCCGCAGCTTCATAGCAGTAGCAGGGGATGCCCAGCTCCTTCCACAGCCTTTCGGCCAGTTTCCGGGCCAGGGCGGCACACTCTTCCAGCGTAATGCCGGCCACCGGAACCAGGGGCAGCACGTCCGTGGCGCCGCTGCGGGGATGCGCCCCGTGATGTTGCCGCATATCTATAAGTTCCTGTGCCTTGGCGGCACCGCGGAAGGCGGCCTCGCACACCGGTCCGGGCTCTCCCACAAAGGTGACCACCGTGCGGTTGGTGGCCTCTCCGGGGTCCACATCCAGCACCTTCACGCCTTCCACGGTCTCAATGGCGGCTACAATAGCGTCAATCACGGTTTTGTCCCGGCCTTCGCTGTAGTTGGGTACACATTCGATGATTTTTTTCATGGTTAAAGTTTTAATGCAGCCTTAAAGATAAAAATTATTCCTAACTTTGACAAGAAATTCTTCACCTATGGATGCTGTTCTCACCGCTTTGCTCATTCCTTTCCTGGGGACCGCCCTGGGTTTCGCCCTCATGATGGCCTTGGATGTAATTTTAGGATAAGCCGATGAAAACAAGACTCCTTCTCCTCTTGGCCGCCCTAATGCTGGCCGCCTCCTGCAAGCAAGCTCCCCGGGTACACCAAATCCGGAACCTGGGCGGCACGCCCTACCAGGAAGACAGCATCCGCGTGACATACGGCCGCAACCCGGAGCGGGCGCTGGTGCTGCTGGATTCGGCCATCCTGCTGGGGAACATAGACCCTTACCGGGCCCTTCTCACCCGCGCCACCATCTACAGCCGTTCGCCGGAGAGCCGCCGCCTGGACCAGGCCGAAACCCTTTGCCAAAGCCTTCTGCAGCACGATTCCGTGGTGGGCGTGCCGCAGCGCCAATCGGCCGTGCTGGACCTTCTGATTTATACCAGCAACATGAAGGACGACAACGAGTCCTACATCCGCTGGGCCTCGCAAAAGGCCGAGTTGTGCCGGGAGATGGGCGACGAGGTGGAGTACCTTCGCACGCAGGCGGAGATTGGCGCCGCCATGGCCGCCCTGGGGCAGACGGAGGAGGCTCTGCAAAAGCTGGACAACGTTATCCGGCAGTTGGACGTTCCCGGCAGCATTAACCGGATGGACGCCCTGAGCATAGCCGCCAAGCGCAAGATGTACGTTCTCAAGCAGGAGGGACGGCAGGAAGAGATGGCCCCCGTGGCCCGACGCGTCCTCTCCCGCCTGGACCACTACCAGAAGCATCCGGAGGTCTATGCCGAGGACAGCTACCGCCTTTCCTGGAGCAAGCGCCCCTCCGACCGGGAGCGTTACCTGGACTTCACCCGGGGGCAGGCCTATGCCAACCTGGCCGTTTCCTATGCGCCCCGCCGCCGCGATTCGGCCCTTTTCTATCTTCAAAAGCTGTCGCAGACAAATTACGGCCGCTCCCTCAGTGCCCGGAAAATGATTGTTCCCGCCCAGATGGAGCTGGGCATGTATAGGGAGGCGATGGCCACCTATGCGCAGGTAGAAAAGCAGCTGGGGGCCGATACCCTCCACTCCGACTATGCCCTCCTGCTTCGGGACCGCGCCCGGGCCGCCCGGGCCCTTGGAAGGCCTGAAGAAGCCTATGGCTATATGCAGCGTTATGCGGCGCTCAGCAGTGAGCTTGCAAACAAATTGCAGGAGAGCAAGGCGCAGGAATACGCCGCCCGCTACCGGGCCAAAGAGCAGGAGCTGGCCATCCAAAAGGCGCAGGTCAAAAACCGGCAAAGGACGGTGGAACTGTCGCTGTCCGTGCTGCTGCTTGCCATCGCCGCCGCCGGTTTGCTTGTTCTCCTGCGCCAAAAACGCCTGCTGCACCGCAAAAACCGCGTCCTGGCCGCCCAGATTGCCGATACCCTCAAATACAAGGAGCAGATTCAGCTGCCGCAGGAGCCCACCGACCTTTTTGAACAGCTGCGCGTGGCCATCAAGCGGGACCGCCTGTTCCTGGACCCTGCCTTCGACCGGCAGAAACTCACGGAACTCTTCCACCTTTCCAACCGGCAGGTGGGCGCCGCCTTCTCGCGGGGAAGCGAGTTCAGCAGCCTGTCGGACTTTATCCGCGACTGCCGACTGGAATACTCCTGCCACCTGCTCACGGAGCGTCCGGAATTGAGTATCAAGGAAGTGGCGGCCCAGTCCGGCTTCCAGTATGCCAGCACCTACAGCACGGATTTCAAGAACAAGTACACCATGACGCCTTCCGAATACCGGGAGCTCCAAGCCGGACAGTAGAAAGAACCGCCCTTTTTCATTTGTGACACGAGCCCTTTTGGATTCGTGTTTTTCTTTTGGAATCGCGACAAAAGTCTTTAGGTATCGTGTGCGCCTATTGCGTGCGCGGGCGTTTTAGTTTAATTTAGCTTAAATAAAAGCCGAAGATTTGCTGCTTGTGACAACCATACTGCCCTGTGCGCTTACTGCCGTGGTGACATTTTTTGTCGTCAGGGCCTACGATCGGCACAGGTATGAGTCGGCTCCCGCCCCGCTTGCGGAGGAGCCTGCAGCGGTGCAGGAAGCAGCCGTGCTTACACCGTATGGGCACATCACTGAGGTGATTCGTCAGGAAAAACTTTTCCTCACCCCCGGGCTGGGCCGAAAGGAACTGGTGCAGCGCTTCGGGCTTACCAACCGGCAGATTGGCGCCCTGTTCTCCGAGG
>CAMOKK010000113.1 GCA_946617545.1 uncultured Bacteroidales bacterium
AGGAGCAGTTCCCCGGCCAGGAAGACGTGCTGCGCTATGTGCTCACCGCCAACGCTCCCGAGACCAAGGACAACGACTTCACCTGGAAGGACTTCCAGAGCCGCAACAACAGCGAGCTGGTGGCCATCTTCGGAAACTTCGTGAACCGCGCGGTGGTGCTCACGCACAAGTACTTCGGCGGCGCCGTTCCGGCCAACCTGAAACCGGAAGCCATTGACGCCCAGACGCTTGCCTCCATCAAGCCCTGCAAGGAAGCCTTGGAGAAGTATGTGGAGACCTACCACTTCCGCGAGGCCCTGAAAGAAGCCATGAACATGGCCCGGATAGGCAACAAATACATCTCCGACATGGAGCCCTGGAAGGTAGCCAAGGAGGACATGGACCGCACGGCCAGCATCCTCTACACCTGCCTGCAGATTTGTGCCGACCTGGCCATCGCCTTCGAGCCCTTCACTCCCTTCAGCGCCCAGAAACTGCGCGACATCCTCCGCGTGGGCATCAACGCCGGATGGGACCACCGGGCCGGCGAAGGCACCCCCACGGAGAATTTCTACAAGGCCGATGAAGGCAAGGCCCTGCACACGGTCCCCTTCGGCGCATGCGCGCCTCAGGATGACATCGTCCTGCAGTGGGACATGCTGGGGCAGGCGGAACTGCTCCCTGCCGGACACAAGCTGGGAGAGGCCGTGCTGCTGTTCCAGAAGATTGAGGACAGCGTGATTGACGCCCAGGTAGCCCGCCTGCAGGCCATCAAGGCCGAGCGGGAAGCGGCCGAGGCCGCCAAAGCCGCACAGGAAGCCGCCGCCAAGGTGGAGCCCCAGAAGCCCGAAGTGAGCTTTGACGATTTCGGTGCCATGGACATCCGCACCGCCACGGTGCTGGAGGCCGAACGTGTGCCCAAGACAGACAAGCTTCTCAAGCTCACCATCGATACAGGCATTGACACGCGCACCATCGTTTCCGGCATTGCAGAATATTACAGCCCCGAGGACATGCTGGGCAAACAGATTTGCATCCTCGCCAATCTGCAGCCCCGCACCATCCGGGGAATCGAATCCAAAGGCATGATTCTGATGGCCAAGCAGGGAGATGGAAAAATGCGTTTCATCACCCCGCAGGAAGTTGTTACCAACGGTGCTCAAATTGGATAGTTTATGGAAGAAGAAATCAAAAAAAGCTCCGAAGAAGGAGGCCTCCACTTCCTGGAACAGATGAACCAGGAGCAAATCCGTCACGACATGATGGAAGAGGGCAAAAAAGATGGAAAAAATACGGTCCTGAGCTTTTTCCGCAGACTTTTCCGCGAAAGAAAGCTGTAGCTAAAGCTGAACCCAGCTGATTTCTGCGTCTCTCCTCCACCAGGTGAGCTGCCGTTTCGCATAATGACGCGTATTGGCCTGGATATGGCGTACCGCCGTGTCCAGGTCACATTTTCCGTCAAAGTACTCGAAGAGTTCCTTGTACCCCACCGTCTGCAGGGCCGGCAGGTCCCGGTAAGGCAGCATGCGGCGTGCCTCCTCCTCCAGCCCCTGCCCCATCATCTTGAGCACCCGGGCGTTGATGCGCTCATACAGCTCTTCCCGCGGCCGTTCCAGGCCGATTTTCACAATCTCGAAATCACGCGTCTTGAAGCGGCGGGTCTTGAAGGAAGAGAACGGTTTTCCCGTGTACATGCTCACTTCCAGGGCCCGGACCACCCGCTGGCCGTTGGAAAGGTCCAGCTCTTCATACGAAACCGGGTCCAGTTCCTTCAACTGTCGGGCAAGGCTCTCCACCCCCTCGTCCTTGAGGCATTCCATCAGGTGCTCCCGCAGCTGGAGAGGGACTTCCGGAAAATCGTCCAGCCCGTAGCAGAAGGCATCGACATACAGCATGGAGCCGCCGCACATCACCAGGGTTTCATGCCCCCCCGCAAAAAGCTGGTTCACCAGGTTCAGGGCATCGGCCTCATACAGGCCGGCGTTGTAGGCCCGCGTAACCGGTACGGTGCGGATAAAATAGTGCTTGACGGCCTGCAGCTCCCTTCTGGAGGGAACGGCCGTTCCAATTCTCAGTTCTTTGTATATCTGGCGGGAATCGCAGGAGATGACGGGAGAACCCACTTCCAGCGCACGCTCTATGGCATAGCCGGTTTTTCCGACAGCGGTGGGACCCAGTATGATCTCAAGGCGCCGGGGCATGCACTACTCCTCGCCTTCGTCAAAGATTTCCTTGCCGTCCTCGTCCTCTTCGTCCCCTTCTTCTTCATCCAGGTCTTCGTCGTCCAAATCCTCCTCATCCTCTTCTCCGGGAAGGTAACGCTGCCGCTCGGGAAGGTCTTCGAAGGCCACATAGCCGTTCTCGAATTCGATGGGATTGGGGCCCTTGGAATCGGCCAGGAACGGGAAGTCCGGACTCACCTTCGCATCGGGGACTTCACCTTCCACCACAATGTTCACGCTCTTTTTGTTGGTGACATCGTAGAAATACACGAAGGTGTCCACTCCCGCTTTCACGGCTTTTTCCAGGGAGACCTGATCTACGGTGCCGGAGCCCAGGTCGAACAGGCCCCATCGGCCCACGACACCTCCCGTCACATCCAGTCCTTTGAACATAATGAGCTGGTCCTGAGGGAATTCCAAATCAGAACGGAGCTGTTTATGAAGCGTATACAGCGTGGTGGCGCCGTTTACCTGATAGACTCTGTAAAAACCCTTTATACCCGAAAGGGTGACACGCAGCGAAAATACCATAGTTTTCTTCTCGTTTTTAGGAATTCAAAGATACTGCTTTTTTCCGGTTCCGTTGCAAATTATCTTAAAAAACACTATTTTCGTGGAAGATGGAAACCGCCGACCAATACAAGAGCATCGCCGCCCCCTCCGAGGGCCTTTTCAAGGACAACGGCTCGCGCTTTCTGGCGCTGGCCTATCCTGTGGAAACCCTGGAGCAGGTGAAGGACATCGTGGCCGGCCTCAAGAAAAAGTACCACGACGCCCGCCATCACTGCTTTGCCTATCGGCTTGGCTATCAGGGAGACGTCTGGCGTGCCTCCGACGACGGAGAACCCTCCGGCAGTGCCGGCCGTCCCATCCTGGGGCAGATTGACTCCCTGGGCCTGAGCGACGTGCTGGTAGTGGTGGTGCGCTGGTTCGGCGGCATCAAACTGGGCATCCCCGGGCTCATCCGGGCATACAAGACTTCATCGGCCGATGCCCTCTCCCAGGCCACCCTCATCGAGAAAACGGCCGCCCGGCGTTTCCGCCTGCGCTTCGACTACCTGTCCATGAACGCTGTCATGAAGGTGCTCAAGGACATGGACCTGCCCCAAAGTGCCCAGGAGTTCGGGGAAACGTGCTCATTGGAAGTCCGCGTACGCCTTTCTGCCGTGGATGATTTCAGGGACAGGCTGGCCGATAAAGTAAATTTGGAAGAGTTATAGCTTTTTTCAATAAAAATCCGTAACTTTCGAAACCATAACGCTAAAAAATTTTAACAAATATCCGATTATGTCCAAAAAAGTTCATGTCTTCAATGCGGGCCCCTGCCTCCTGCCGCAGGTAGCCATTGACAACGCCATCGCCGCCCTCAAGGATTTCAGCGGCACCGGCATCTCCGTCCTCTCCATCAGCCACCGCACCAAAGAGTGGGATGCCGTGATGGACGAGTGCCGCGCCCTGTGGAGGGAACTCCTGAACATCCCGGACACCCACGAGGTGGTGTTCCTGGGCGGAGGCGCCTCCCTCCAGTTCCTCTATGTGGCCATGAATTACCTGGAGAAGAAGGCCGCCTACCTGGACACCGGCGTCTGGGCCCACAAGGCCCTGGTGGAAGCCCAGGGAATCGGCGAGGCCTATGCCATCGCCTGCTCCAAGGACAAGAACTACAGCTATATCCCCAAGGGCTTTGACATTCCGGCCGACCTGGACTACCTCCACATCACCACCAACAACACCATCTACGGTACGGAAATCAAGGAAGACATGGACTGCCCCTGCCCCCTGATTGCCGACATGTCCTCCGACATCATGTCCCGTCCGGTGGACGTGAGCAAATATGACCTGATTTACGGCGGCGCCCAGAAGAACGTGGGCCCGGCCGGTGTCATCTTCGCCATCATCCGCAAGGACTCCCTGGGCCGCGTTACCCGTCACCTGCCCACCATGCTGGACTACCGCACCCACATCGACAAACTGTCCATGTTCAACACCCCGCCGGTGTTCAACATCTTCGTGATGAACGAAACCCTCAAATGGATCAAGAGCATGGGCGGAGTGCCCGCCATCCAGAAGATAAACAGGCAAAAGGCCGATTTGCTCTACGGAGAAATTGACCGCAACAGCCTCTTCGTGGGCACGGCCGCGGTGGAAGACCGTTCCCTCATGAACGTGTGCTTCGTGATGGCCCCCGGCTACGAGTCCCTGCAGGACGAATTCCTGGCCTTCGCCAAAGAGCGCGGCATGGTGGGCATCAAGGGCCACCGTTCCGTGGGCGGTTTCCGCGCCTCCCTGTACAACGCCTGCACCGTAGAAGACGTCCAGGCCCTGGTAGATTGCATGCAAGAATTTGAAA
>CAMOKK010000114.1 GCA_946617545.1 uncultured Bacteroidales bacterium
TAAATGATTATCTTTGCAAGTTAATTGTATTGTTATGCATATCGCAATCGCCGGAAACATCGGAAGTGGCAAGACCACCCTCACCAAGATGCTGGCCGCCCACTACGGCTGGACGCCCAAATTCGAGTCCGTAGATTTCAATCCCTACCTGGCCGATTTCTACGAAGACATGGAGCGCTGGTCCTTCAACCTCCAGATTTATTTCCTGAACAAGCGTTTCCAGGACGTGGTGGAAATCTCCAAGCACAAGGAGGTGATTATCCAGGACCGCACCATCTATGAGGATGCCCGCATCTTCGCCCCCAACCTGCACGCCATGGGCCTGATGTCCACCCGGGACTTCGAGAACTACAGTGACCTGTTCGACCTCATGATGTCCCTGGTGAACCCGCCGGACCTGCTCATCTACCTCCGCTCCAGCATCCCCAACCTGATTGCCCAGATTCAGAAGCGCGGGCGCGAGTATGAGCGTTCCATCCGCATAGACTACATCACCGGCCTGAACCAGCGCTACGAAGACTGGATTAAAGACTACAAGTCCCGTCTTCTGATTATTGACGTAGACAATATCAAATTTGAGAACAAGCCCGAAGACTTCCAGACTATCACGGACAAGATAGACGCGGAACTCTATGGCCTATTCCCGACAGAATAACTTAATTATGGCAGAAAGAACAACCATCATCGACTTCGTAGAGAAGTACTCCCACCAGTTCGAAAACAACGTTTACCTCCGTGAGAAGGTGGACGGAAACTGGAAAGAAATCACCCAGGGCCAGACCCGCGAAGAAGCCTACCGGATTGGCGCCGGTCTCATGTCCCTGGGCGTCAAGAAGGGAGACAAGATTGCCCTCCTGTCCGAGAGCCGCGCCATGTGGATTCTCGCCGAACTGGGTGCCATGTACGCCGGCGCCACCGACGTTCCCCTTTCCGTGAACCTGGGAGAAGGAAAAGACCTCATCTTCCGCATCAACCACTCCGAGTCCAAGTGGATTCTGGTCTCCGGCAACCACCTGCCCAAAATCCGGACCATCCTGCCGGAATGCCCCGCGGTGGAGAAGGTCATCGTCTTTGACGACACCGCCTTCGACTACGACAGCCTGGAGCCCAAGGAAATCCGCATGAGCGAAGTCCAGAAGATGGGTGACGAGTTCCTGAATGCCCACAGGGACGAGTTTGTGGCCCGCTACAAATCCATCGGCCCGGACGACTATGCCAATATCTCCTACACCTCCGGCACCACGGCCGACCCCAAGGGTATTCTCCTGACACACCGCAACTATACCGCCAACGTGGCCCAGGGCAATTCCGTCATCACCATCAACGAAGGCGAGGTCATGCTCATCATCCTTCCGCTGGACCACTGCTTCGCCCATGTGGCCGGCATGTACACCATGATGTTCTACGGCGGCTCCATCGCCTTCGTGCCCATCGGCAAGAACGCCCTGGCCACCCTGCGCAACGTGCCCGTGGCCATCTCCGAGGTGCGCCCGCACGTGATGCTGTCCGTCCCTGCGCTGGCCCGCAACTTCAAGAAGAACATCGAAGGCGCCATCAAGAAGAAGGGCGGCATTACGGAGAAACTTTTCTACTTCGCCCTGGGCAACGCCATCAAATACAACAAGGAATACTACAACGCCGGCAGCGGCGGAACGTTCTGGAGAAAGCCCTTGGTGTCCCTGTTTGACAAGCTGGTCTTCTCCAAGGTGCGGGAAAGTTTCGGCGGCCGCATGCGCTTTTTCGTAGGCGGCGGCGCCCTGCTGGACATCGAGCTGCAGCGCTTCTTCTGCGCCGTGGGCATGCCCATGTTCCAGGGCTACGGCCTTACGGAAGCCACCCCCATCATCTGCGCCAACTCCGAGGGCCACGCCCGCTTCGGCTCATCCGGCCGAATTGTGAAGCCCATGGACTGCGTGATTCTGGATGCCGAGGGCAACGAGGTGCCCCACGGAACCCGCGGAGAGATTGTCATTCGCGGAGAGAACGTGATGGCCGGCTACTGGAAGAACCCCAAGGCCACGGCCGACACCGTGATAGACGGCTGGCTCCACACCGGAGACATGGGTTACATCTGCCCTGAAGACCCGGAATTCCTCTATGTGGTGGGCCGGTTCAAGAGCCTCCTCATCTCCTCCGACGGAGAAAAATACAGCCCGGAAGGCTTCGAAGACAACCTCACGGAAACCTCCAAGTGGGTGAATGCCTGCGTGCTGCACAACAACCAGAAACCCTACTGCGTAGCCCTCATGGTTCCGGACAAGGCCGCCCTGGCCGAGGCCGCCACCCGGCACGGACTGGACCCGGCCACCAAGGAAGGCAAGCTCTACATGCTGGACCTCATCCAGGCCGATGTGGATTCCTACAAGAAGGGCGGCAAGCGGGAAGGCATGTTCCCGGAGCGCTGGCTGCCCAGCGCCGTGGGTATCTGTGACGAGGAATTCACCATCGCCAACAAGATGATGAACTCCACCATGAAGATTGTGCGCGGCAAGGTGGAAGAACATTATGCCGACCTGCTGGACTACCTCTACACCACGGAAGGCAAGGAAATCCACAACGCCCGCAACCTTGCCGCCATTCAGTAAATGACTGTAAGGAAGGCCGTTACGGCGGACATTCCCGCCATTATGACCGTTTTGGAAGCTGCCCGGGGCATCATGCGTGCCTCGGGCAACCCGTTTCAGTGGCCGGAAGGCTACCCCACCCGGGAAATGATAGAGGCCGACCTGGAAGCCGGCGTGGGCCGGGTCTTCGAGGCCGACGGCTCCGTGGTGGGCTACTTTGCCTGCATCCCCGGCCCGGACCCCACCTATTCCTATATCGAAGACGGCGCCTGGACAGATGACTCCACGCCCTACTATGTGATACACCGGATTGCCAGCCTGCCGTCGGCCCACGGCATTTTCAAGGGCATCATCGACTATACATCGGCCCTTAGCGGCAACATCCGCATAGACACCCACAAGGACAACAAAATCATGCAGGGGCTGCTGGCACGCCACGGCTTCTCCTACTGCGGCATCATCTACCTCAAGAATGGCTCTCCCCGCCTGGCCTACCAGCGGGTGCTTTAGCGTTCGCCAGGGATAATTCCCGGAATTCTTCGTATCTTTGCATTCTATGGCAGAAAAGGAATTCATCCAGGTTAGAGGAGCGCGGGCCAACAACCTGCAAAACATCAATGTAGATATCCCCAGAGGGGAATTCGTGGTGGTGACAGGCCTGAGCGGCAGCGGCAAGAGCTCGCTGGCGTTCGACACCATCTATGCCGAGGGGCAGCGCCGCTACATGGACACGCTCTCTACCTATGCCAAACACTTCATGGGCATTTTGGAGAAGCCCGAAGTGGAAGAAATCCGCGGGCTCAGCCCCATCATTGCCATTGAACAGAAAACCACCGGCAACAACCCCCGCTCCACGGTGGGAACCATTACGGAAATCTATGACTTTCTGCGCCTGCTGTATGCCAAAGGCTCCCGCGCCTTCTCTCCGGAGAGCGGCAAGGAGATGGTCCGGTATACGGATGGGCAGATTGTGGATTTGGTGATGAACCGTTATGCCGGCCGCAAGTGCTACCTGCTCTCTCCCCTTATCCGGGGCCGCAAGGGCCACTACCGCGAGCTGTTTGACCAGCTGCGCAAACGTGGCTACACGGAGGTGCGCATAGACGGAGAGCTGCAGGAATTGCAGGGTGTAGATGCCCTGGACCGCTATAAACCCCACTTTATCGAGGTGGTGGTAGACCGCTTGAAGCCTCAGGCCGGAGACGACCGCCGCGTACGGGAATCCGTGGCCCGTGCCCTCAATGTAGGGAAGGGCTCCTTAGCCGTCCTGGACCAGGAGAGCGGTGCCCTGGCCCACTTCTCCAAACATTTGGTAGACCCGGAGAGCGGCGTTTCCCTCCAGGAACCCCAGCCGCACAGCTTTTCCTTCAACTCCCCGCAGGGTTACTGCCCCCATTGCAAGGGCTTGGGAACCATTGTGGACGTGAACATAGACACCATTATCCCGGACCGCAGCAAGTCTGTGGCCGACGGCGCCATCGTCCCGCTGGGCCGGGTGCGGGAGAACCGCAAGTTCGACATCATCCGCGCCATCGCCCGCAAATACAACTTCAGCCTTTACGACCCCATCGACGCCCTCCCGGACGAGGCCGTGAGCCTGCTGGTGTACGGCTCCGAAGACCTTTTCCGTGTGGGAGAAGGCAATCTTTCGGAGATGGAGAGTTGGGGCGGCGTCATAGACAATATAGAAGACACCGTCACCTGCCCGGTGTGCAAGGGAACGCGCCTGAACCAGGAGGCCCTGTGCTTCCGCGTGGACGGGAAAACCATTCCGGAAGTGGCCGCCATGGAAATGACGGAGCTGCGGCAGTGGCTGGACAAGATTCCCGCGGGCTTTAACCAGCGGGAGAAAAACGTCTCCCGCGACATCCTCAAAGAGCTGCGGGAACGGGTTCAGTTCATGCTGGACGTGGGGCTGGATTACCTGTCGCTGGACCG
>CAMOKK010000115.1 GCA_946617545.1 uncultured Bacteroidales bacterium
AGGATGGTCTGGTCAAAGCCCGCAGAGAGTTTTTCGGGGGTGCTGTCGTCGTAGAGGGAGAGCACCACCTTGGACTGGGTGAAGATAGGGTCTTCGTTGTAGGCCTTCTTCAGGTAAAGGGGGAGTACGTGGGTAATCCAGCCGCTGCAATGGATGATGTCGGGTGCCCAGCGCAGTTTTTTCACGGTCTCCAGGACGCCGCGGGCAAAGAAGATGGCACGTTCCCCGTTATCGGCGAAAAACTGTCCGTTCTCGTCCCGGTCTATTTGTTTGCGGCGGAAATAATCCTCGTTGTCGATGAAATAGACCTGGATGCGGGCGGCCGATATGGAGGCGACCTTGATTACCAGGGGGCGGTCCACATCCGAGATAATGATGTTCATCCCGGAGAGGCGGATAACCTCATGGAGTTGGTTCTTCCGTTCGTTGATGCAGCCGTAGCGGGGCATGAAGGCGCGAATCTCCTTCTTCCTTTCCTGGATTCCCTGCGGCAGTTCCCGGCACACCTTGGCCATCCGGCTTTCCGGAAGGTAGGGGCACATTTGGGCGTTGACAAACAGAATCTTCTTGGTGGAATCTCCCATAATACTATTATTTAACCCACAAAGTTACTAAAAATTTTTGAGTTTTTCGGCGGTTTGCGTAACTTTGAGCCCAAATGAAGAACTCAACTATGCGCCGCAGGCTCATCAGCGCCTGGATTTCTACGGTCATCAGCTTGTCCCTGGTCCTGCTTCTGGTAGGGGTGGGAACCCTTCTTGTCATCAACGCCCGGGAGGTGGGAGACTATTTCAAGGAGAACCTCCAGATTAATGTGCTCCTGAAAGAGCAGGTGACGGAAGAGGAGGCGCTCCGCTACGAGTCCAAGGTGGCCGCCATTCCCGGCGTAAGGGCCACGCACTACATTTCCCGGGAGCAGGGAAAGGAAGAGATGACCCGTCTGCTGGGAAAGGATTTCCTGAGTGTCTTCGAGCAGGCCCCCATCCCCATCTCCATCGACGTGAACCTGGAGGCGCCCTATGTCCAGGCCGACAGCCTGCAGGCGATTAAGGCGCAGCTCTCCGAATCTCCCCTGGTGGACGAGGTGGTGTATCAGACTTCCCTCGTGGACGCCCTTAACGAGAACCTCCAGAAGATTTCCCTGGCGCTGTCCCTCATGGTGGCAGTCCTTCTTTTCATCTCTTTCGTCCTTATAGGCAATACCGTCCGGCTGGACCTTTTCAACCGCCGTTTCAGCATCCATACCATGCATCTGGTGGGTGCTACGCGTGCCTACATCCGCCGGCCCTTCGTGGGAAGGGCGGCCTTGCAGGGCCTTTTCGCCGCCCTTATAGCCATCCTGCTGCTGGTGGGCGGCCTGTACGTGCTCCGGGAGGAGTTCGCCCAGCTTTTCAAGATTTTTACCTTAGACAGTCTCCTGTATACCATGGCCGTCATGATTCTGGTGGGCCTCACGGTCTCCACCTTCAGCACCTTCCTGGTGGTGAATAGGCTGGTGGGATACAATAGAGACCAATTATACTCGTATTAGTATGGCAAAAAAGACAGATACTCCGGACAAGTCCGGCAAGATGGCCGTCACGGCCAAGGGGCTCCGCTTCATGATAGCGGGGCTGGTGGTCATGGCCGCCGGTTTCCTCCTCCTTAGCGGCGGCGGCTCCGACGACCCTCAGGTGTTCAACTACGCCATGTTTGATTTCCGCCGCCTGGTGGCTGCCCCCATCGTGATTATCGCGGGCATCGTGCTGGAGGTCGTGGCAATTATGGGAAAATTTAAAGCGTAGCGCTATGGAATGGTGGCAAGCAATTTTACTTGGGATTGTTCAGGGGCTCACTGAGTTCCTGCCGGTGTCCAGTTCGGGACATCTGATGATTTTCAAAGAGCTGCTCGGGGCCGATGCAGAGGGCTTCCTGGATTTCACCGTCACGGTGCATCTGGCCACGGTGGTGGCCACCATCGTGGTGTTCTGGAATGCCATCTGGACGCTTCTGAAAGGCTTTTTCAAGTTCAAGTACAACGACGAGACGGACTATGTGTGCAAGGTCCTGGTATCCCTGGTTCCGGTGGCCCTGGTGGGCTTCCTTCTGAAGGACCAGGTGGACGCCCTCTTCGGGGAATCCCTTACCCTGGTGGGCGTGGGACTGGTTATCACCGCAGGTCTCCTCTTTTTCTCCGACAATGCTGCCCGGTGGCTGCGGCCTTCCCGCACGCAGGCCCGCAACGGTATCTCCTACTGGCAGGCCTTCGTGGTGGGCATCGCCCAGGCCTTTGCCGTGATGCCGGGCGTGTCCCGCAGCGGCAGCACCATCGCCACGGGCCTCATTACCGGCGTAAAGCGGGAAAACATGGCCCAGTTCTCCTTCCTGATGGTATTGATTCCCATCATCGGCGAGCAGTCGCTGGACCTTCTGAAGGTGGCTGTGGGAAATGAGACGTTCGGCGGAGTGGGCCCCATGGCGCTTTGCCTGGGCTTTGTTGCGGCCTTTGTGAGCGGCCTTTTCGCCTGCCGCTGGATGGTTTCCATCGTCAAGAAGGCCAAGCTGAGCTGGTTCGCCCTCTACTGTCTGGTGGTGGCCCTCCTCATTTTCCTTCTGTCATAGCCTTGTCCAAGCCCCTGACATATTTCGTCTCAGACGTGCATCTGGGTCTTCAGGTAGGAGACCCGGCGGCGCGTGAGAAAGCCTTTGTCTCCTTTCTTCGTGACATAGACCCTCAGAAGACAGAGTCCCTGTACCTTCTGGGAGATATATGGGACTTCTGGTATGAGTACCGGGATGTGGTCCCCAAGGGCTACGTCCGGGTTTTCGGCGCCCTGGCAGACCTCATGGACAAGGGAGTCAAACTGTTCTTTTTTCCGGGCAACCACGACATCTGGACCTATCGCTATTTTGAGGAGCTGGGAATGGTGAAACTGAGCCAGCCCTATGTGACCCGCATCGGTACAAAGACCTTCTGCCTGGGCCATGGAGACGGCCTTGGTCCCGGGAATTACTGCTACAAATTCATCAAGGCCGTCTTTCACTGCCGCTTCCTGCAGGTGCTTTTCTCCTCCCTCCATCCCTGGATAGCTTTCCGCCTGGGCAATGGCTGGAGCCGCCGCTCCCGCGAAGGGAAGCCCATCTCCTATTCCTTCAAAGGGGCCGATGAACCCCTTTATCGCTATTGCCGGGACTTCCGGAAGCATCAGGCGGTGGATTTCTTCGTCTTCGGCCATTACCACAGCCGGGTGGACATGCCCGTGGGGCAGGCCCGCCTGGTGATGCTGGGAGACTGGATGACCGCCCCTGGCTGGCTGGTTTTCGATTCCGAAACAGGGAGTCTGGCCGCTTACTCCAAATAGCTTTCCGGCACATCCACTTGGGGCGGTTCCTCCCAGAAGATGGACCAGTAGAGCGCCGGGAACTCCCCGGCGTTCCATATCTGCACCAGCTCCTCTATGGTGGCATCGGCCCCGGTGGGGTCGTAGCCGGTCTTGAGGCTGTTGTCGAACAGCTTGGCCACGGCCTCCCAGAAGCCGGCGGCCAGGCGGTTCTTGTAGTCCTTGATGATGATGTAGGGCGTGAGGCCGGTTTCCCGGTTGATAAGTTTCAGAAGGAGCGCCCCCTGCTGGATGCTCATATTGCGCATGGGCTTTTCAAAGTCCCGGAAGAGCTGTTTCTGCACGGCGTCGATGTATCGCTCTTTCTTGAGCCCGCGGTAATGCTCCGCGTTGAGGGTGCTGTCCACCTGTTTGATCAGTTGCCCGGACGCCTGTGCGTACGGATACACGCGGGCGAAGCGCCAGACCAGCTTGTAATAGGCCCTCCACTGCTTCTCGCTGCGGGCTTTTCCCCGGCCGATGATGTATATGGGCGGGAGTTTGTCCAGGTAGGTGGTGTCTCCGTTTTCCACTTGCATGCGGAGATAGCCCCGGGCGCCTTCGACGCCGTCGGCCTGAACCTGGCGCCGGGCCATCTCGGCCTGTCTTTCGCGGGCCCTGTCCATGGCGCGGCGGATGTGGTTCTGCGCACCTGCCCCAAGGGGGAACAGGAGCAGCAGGGCCGATGCAAGGACGATATGACGGACGCTTTTCATTTCTGGCGCAAAGGTACTTACTTGCAAAATATTTACCAAACAAAAAGAACCTGTTTGCCTTGGTCGAAAATGGCGGGAAGTTTTTTTGAACAATATCTGTAACTCGCTCATTTTTCATGTAGTTAGCTGTCGAAACTTGCGGTCGAAAATGTTTAAAAATCACGCAAAAATATTTGGCGAATCAGATTTTTTTTGTAACTTTGCAATCCCAAAATTGGAGCAAAATGCACCCAACCAGCTGAGTTTCAATGAGTTAGGGGTTAAAAAGGAAATTTTAAAAACATTACAGCAATGTTACAGCCTAAAAGAACAAAATTCAG
>CAMOKK010000116.1 GCA_946617545.1 uncultured Bacteroidales bacterium
CCCTCCAGAACGGCTGCATCTGCTGCACCCTCAAGATGGACCTGGTGGCCCAGCTCTCCGATTTGATAAGCGCCCGCAAGTTCGACTATATTGTGATTGAAGCCAGCGGCATCTGCGAGCCCGCCCCCATTGCCCAGACCATCAGCACCATGCCGGCCCTGGCTCCCCAGTCCGTGAAAGACGGCGTCCCGTACGTGGACTGCATCGCCACCGTGGTGGACGCCCTCCGCATGCGCGACGAGTTCGAAAGCGGCAGCGCCCTGCAGAAAGAGGACATCGGCGACGACGACTTGGAGCGCCTGGTGATAGAGCAGATCGAGTTCTGCAACATCGTGCTCCTGAACAAGGCGGCCGATGTGACTCCCGAAGAGCTGGGCAAGCTCAAGGGCATCGTCAAGAGCATCAATCCCGGTGCCAAGGTGCTGGAGTGCAACTACGGAGACGTAGACCTGGACGAGCTCATCTACACGGGGATGTTCGATTTTGACGCCGTGGCCACATCGGCCGCCTGGATAGCCGCCATCGAGGGAGAGGAGGACGAGGAAGGCGAGGCCGAGGGCGAGGCGCTGGAATACGGGATAGACACCTATGTGTACACGCGCCGTCCGGCCTTGGACCTCAATAAATTCGACCACATGGTGGCCACCAAATGGCCTTCCAACATCATCCGCGCCAAGGGCCTGTGCTATTTCTCCGACGACACGGACAAATGCTACCTCTTTGAGCAGGCGGGCCGGCAGAAGAGCATCAAGGATGCCGGCCTGTGGTTTGCCACCATGGAGCCCGACGAGCTGGCGGAAATGATGAACCGTGACCGCAAGTTAAGGGCCGATTGGGACCCTGTCTATGGAGACCGCATGCAGAAGATAGTATTCATCGGCCAGAACCTGGACAAGCCCGCCATAGAAAAGCTGATGGACAGCTGCCTGGCAGAATAGAAAAACGGCCCGTGCTTCTCAGCAGGGGCCGTTTCCATTCTAACCTAAAAACTTAACCTATTAAAAAACTATTCGGTTTTATTTGTTGCAATTTCCGTGCCAAAGTCTTTGCTGTTAAGTTCTTTGTTGGGCTTGATGCTTAAAATTCTCACTTCCCGCACCGGACGGTCCAGGCGGTCGGTCTGCGTTCCGGCTATGGCGTCAATCACGTGCAGGCCCGCTACCGTTTCTCCGAAGACGGTGTACTCGCCGTCCAAGTGCTTGCAGTGCTCCGGATCCTGCACCAGGTAGAACTGGGAGCCGGAAGACTCCTTGAAGGGGTTGGCCAGGTCACTCTCGCGGGCGGCGGCCAGGGCGCCTTTCACATGGGTGTGAAGCGGCTGCCCGTCGGCCCCTTTTATCTCGGCCGGAATGCGGTAGGACGGCCCGCCTTCGCCCCATTTGTCCCTTAGGAGCGTGTCGCGGGTGAAGGGGTCTCCGCCCTGAATCACGAAGCCGTTGATTACGCGGTGGAACAGGAGGCTGTCGTAATAGCCGGAGAGGGCCAGGGTTTCAAAATTGTCCCGGTGGCGGGGGGTGTCCTTGAACAGGCGCACGCGGATGGTTCCCATGTTGGTGACAATGTCAAAGAAGGGCTCTTCCGGAAGGGCCTGGGCGGCTTTGACGGCTGCCAGGCTGTCCTGGGGGCTCAGGTTGACGCTGTCTGTCTGTGCGCTGCGGGTTTTACAGGAGGCAATGAGGCCGATGGCCAGAATGACAAGTATAATTTGTTTTTTCATTCGGCAAAATTAACTAATTTTGCATTGTATGGCAAATCCGTTGAAACAACTGGCCGGAGAAACCGCCATTTATGGCCTGAGTTCCATCCTGGCGCGTGTCCTGAACTTCCTCTTTGTCCCCATCTACACCCGTATGCTCACGCAGGTGCAGTACGGGGTGGTGACGGAGTTCATGGCCTATATCGCCATCCTTCAGGTGGTGCTGGTGCTGGGCCTGGAGACGGGCTGTTTCCGCTTTGCCAACAAAGAAGGGGAGGACCCCCGTAAGGTCTATTCCGGAGCGCTCCTGACGGTCTTCGGCCTCAATCTGGCCTTCCTGGCCTGCATGGTAGCGTTTTCCGCCCCCATATCGGCCGCCCTGGGATATGAAGGGTACAGGCGGCTCATCATCTATGTGGCGGGCATCCTGTTCTGTGACAGCATTACGGCCATCCTCTTTGCCAAGCTGCGGCAGGAGCACAAGGCCGTGAAGTTCGCCGTGCTCAAAACGGTGAAAATTCTCACGGAGACGGGCGCCAACCTGCTTCTTTTCTTTGTCTGGCCCGCGCAGCCGGACTTCACCTACCCGGTGTTCGCCATTTTTATCAGCTGCGTGTTGTGCCTGACGCTCTTTGTCCCGGACATCCTGCGGCTCAAGCTCTGCTGGGATGCGGGCGTGGTCAGGCGCATGCTGCTGTACTCGCTGCCGCTCATGGTGGCGGCCCTGCCGGGCGTGGCCAATGACTTTCTGGACCGGGTGCTGTTCCGTTTCTTTGACACCTCATCGGCCCAATGGCAAGCCTCCTTAGGCGTGTACCAGGCAGCGGTGAAACTGGCCGTCATCATGAACCTCTTTATCCAGATGTTCCGCTATGCGGCCGAGCCGTTTTTCTTCCAGCGGGCCCGGGACAAGGGCTCCAAGGAGTTGTATGCCGTGGTGATGGAGTATTTCACGGCCTTCTGCGGGCTGGTGTTCATCGGGGTAATCGGCTATATAGACATTATCTCGCTGCTGCTGGGCCGGGATTTCCGCGTGGGCGTGGGGGTGGTTCCCATTATGCTGCTGAGCTACATGCTGCTGGGCATGCTCTTCAACGTGTCCATGTGGTACAAGCTGTCCGGCAAAACCAACATGGCCATTTGGATAACCCTGGCGGGCCTGGTGGTGACAGCGGTGGTGAATGTGGTGTTCATGCCGCGCTACTCCTACTGGGCATCGGCCTACGGACACTTGGCCAGCTATCTCACCATGTTCATCATCAGCGCGGCCCTGGGCGCCAAATACTATCCCATCCCGTATAGCTGGAAGCGCATTGGGGCCATCTTCGTCCTCATGGGCCTGGCCTATGCGGGCATTTATTTCTGCGACCTCCGGGCCGGGGACTCCACCCTTGTCAAATTGGCGGTGAACACCCTGCTTATCGGCACCTATTGCGTTTCCTCCTGGCTGCTGCTGCGCCGGAGGCCTGTTCCTACAGCATAGTACAACCTTAAAATAAACCACAGATGAAAAAAACAATCATGATGATGCTGGCTGTCCTGGCCGTTTCCTGTGCCAAGCCGCAGCCGCAAGCCTTCCAGGTAATCCCCATGCCGGCCGATGTCACCGTCACCGACGGCGCCTTCTGCGTGAAGGGCGTGGCCGTAGCCGTAGATTCCGCCTTGGATGAGCTTTCCCAAAAGGCAGTAGGCCGATTCGTCTCCGCCCTCGAAACCGCCACCGGCGCCAAAACCAAAAGCGGGGAAGGCGGCATCAGCTTCGTGCTCAATGCCTCCCTGGCTCCCGAGCAGTACACCATCAACGTAAAGGCCGATGGCGCCGTGGTGGAAGCATCGGCCCTGAACGGCTTTGTCTATGCCTGCGAAACCCTCAAGCAGATGCTCCCGGCGGCCATTTACGGCACTGCCAAAGCCAAGGCCGACTGGGTGCTCCCTTATTGCAGCATCCAGGACCAGCCCCGCTTTGCCTACCGCGGCATGCACCTGGACCCCTGCCGTCACTTCTGGACCATCGAGGAGACCAAGCGCTATATCGACGTCATGACGGCTTACAAACTGAACCGCTTCCACTGGCACCTGACCGAGGACCAGGGCTGGCGCATGGAAATCAAGGCCTATCCCAAGCTCACCGAGGTGAGCGCCTGGCGCAACGGAACGGTAATCAAGAAAGACTGGGGCTCCAATGACGGCATCCGCTACGGCGGCTTCTACACCCAGGAGCAGATGAAGGAAATTGTGGCCTATGCCGCCGAGCGCGGCATTACCGTTATCCCGGAGGTGGACCTGCCCGGTCACATGGTGGCCGCCCTGGCCGCTTACCCGGAGCTGGGCTGCACCGGCGGCCCTTATGAGGTCTGGACCCGCTGGGGTGTGGCCAAGGATATCCTCTGCGCCGGCAACGATGAAGTCTTCACCTTCCTGGAGAAGGTCTTTGACGAGCTTATGGAGATTTTCCCCTCCGAGTACATCCATATCGGCGGTGACGAATGCTTTGGCGGAGACGCGGAGCCGGACCGTCCGGACCCGTGGGACGTGTGCCCCAAGTGCGCCGCCCGCATGAAGGCCCTGGGCATCAGGAAGGGCCCCGGAGCCAAGCACCTGCTGCAGAACTATGTGACAGACCGCGTTCAGGCCTACCTGAATGCCCGCGGCCGCA
>CAMOKK010000117.1 GCA_946617545.1 uncultured Bacteroidales bacterium
GTGGTGTGGTTCAAGAATTTGGGATACCTTTACGACGGTGACAAAATCACGGATGTGGGTGCTGCGGTCATCGGTGCCTATAAAGACACCAAGAATTACAGCGGTATCAAGGTTTCTGTAGGCATCTTCTTCTAAAGATGAAACAGGTAGCCATCTATTGTTCCGCCAGTAACAAGATAGACCCCAAATACAATGCGGCAGCGCGTGAACTGGTTCGCGCGCTGCACGCTTTGGGATACGGGGTGGTGTCCGGAGGCGGAAAACGCGGCACCATGGGGGCCATCACGGACGAGTCTGTCCGCGTTCTGGGCCGTCATGTGGCCGTTTTGCCGCGTTTTATGGACGGATTGGAGAACCCGGACGTAACCAAGGTAATCTGGACGGACAACATGAGCACCCGCAAGGAATGCATGCGGGAAGACACGGTGGCCGCCATCGCCCTTCCGGGCGGGATAGGCACCTTGGATGAACTCATTGAGACACATGTCCTGTGCAAGCTGGGCAAATACCAGGGGCAGCTTTTCGCCTTGAATCTGGACGGTTTTTACAATCCGCTCAAAGCCCTGCTGGACCATTATGTGGCCACCGGCATGATGGAGCCCCAGGACCGGGAACTGCTGAAGTTTCCTGATACCGTGGAAGAACTGATTTCTTATCTGAAATAAATGGAAACCATGGGAGTGAGAGAGTATCTGCGGCCGCAGATGGACCAGGTGGAGGCCTTTATCCAGGCTTCCCTGGTCAGTGACATCTCGCTGCTGGATGCCGTCAACCGACAGCTCCGGGAACACCCCGGCAAGATGCTCCGCCCTATCCTCACCCTTCTGTGTGCCGGCGCCCTGGGCAAGATTAATGAGGACAGCATCCGCTATGCTGCGGCCGCGGAGCTGCTGCACAATTCCACCCTCCTGCACGACGACGTGGTGGACGGCGCCACCGAGCGCCGGGGGCTTCCCACCGTGTCCTCGCTCCTGGGCGGCCCTGCCGCCGTGCTCATCGGGGACTTCTGGCTCACCAAGTGCATGGATGCCATCCTGGGCGCATCCATTGCCGGCAACCGTGTGCTCCATATCTTCGCCCGCACCCTGGGTGCCCTGGCCGAGGGCGAGCTCCTGCAGATGCAGAAGGCCCAGAAGGGAGACACCTGCCAGGAAGAGTATATCCGCATCATCTATTGCAAGACGGCGTCCCTCTTCGAATCATCGGCCAGGTCCGGGGCCCTTTCCGTTGAAGCCACCGAAGGGCAGGTGAGAGCCGTGGGAGAGTTTGCCCGCCTGCTGGGAATCGCCTTCCAGATCAAGGACGACATCTTCGATTACGCGGATTCGGAAGAGACCATCGGCAAGCCGGTGGGCATCGATTTGCTGGAGCAGAAGATTACCCAGCCGCTGTTGTGCGTGCTGGACAGCGTTTCAGAGGCGGAGGCCGATGCCGTCCGCGAAAAAGTGGTGAAGGTGGCCGGCAATCCCGCCCTGGCCTCCGAGGTGCGTGCCTTCGTGCTGGAGCATGACGGCGTGCAGAAGGCGGAGGAAAAGATGCAGCAATATATTTCCGACGCCGTGGCGTGCCTGGAAATCCTGCCGGAGACGCCGGAAAAGAACTATCTGAAAGAAATAGCCCGCTTTGTGGGCAAAAGGAACTATTGATGGAAGTATATGGCAATACGGAATTGATGCTGGCTCTTTCCCAGATGGTGGAAAGCGGTCATGTTCCGCATGCCATGCTGCTTCATGAGGACGACGGCGGCGGGGCTTTCCCCATCGCGCTCACTTTCCTGGAGCAGCTTTACGGAGGGAATCCCCGGGTGGGGAAGCTCATCCATCCGGACATCCATTTCGTTTTTCCGGTAGCCGGGGCCGATAAACCCGTCTCCCTGCAGTATATGGCCCCTTTTCGGGAACTGTTGCAGCAGAATCCGTATTTCTTCGAGAATGAGCTGTACAGCGCCATCGGCATAGAAGGGAAGCAGGCGGGCATTTCCGTGAACGAGGCCCGGAGCATCCTGGACCGGCTGTCGCTGAGCGCCGTAGAGGGCGGATACCGCACGGTGGTGCTGTACCTTCCGGAAAAAATGAACATGCAGGCGGCCAACGCCCTCCTGAAGATGGTGGAGGAACCGCCGGTGAGAACGCTCTTTCTCCTGATTACCCATGCCCCGGAAAAGGTGCTCCAGACCATCTCTTCGCGTTGTCTTCATCTGCGGGTGCAGCCCCTTTCCGAGGAGGCCGAGGCGCAGGTGCACCAGCAGGAAAACGCCGGGTTCGTGGTCTTGAAAGACCTCTTCCACGACATGCTGAACGCCCTGGTGGCCCGTGACCTGCTTGCCGCCCTGGAAACCGCCGAGGCCGTGGCCGACCTCAAGGTGCGGGAGCAGCAGAAGAATTTCTGCCGCATCGCCTCCGAAGACCTCCGCCGGATTTTCCTCCTGCAGAAGGCGCCTTCGCAGGCCCGGATTCCCGGAGGGGAGGAAGACTATTACAAAAAGATGGCGGCGGCCCTCAAACCTACCTTCCCCCGAAGGGCCCTGGCTGCGCTGGACCAGGCTCTGCTGCTCATCGAGCGCAACGTGAATCAGAAAATCCTCTTCACCAACCTGGTGAATCAATTATATTGCATATGACCGAATACTCCAATGAATCCATCCAGTTCGACTGCTTCCGCGGCTGTACCGTGGTGACGGACGAGGAAAGCGGAGAGAAGGACATCCGCTACCGGCAGGGCTGCTGCAAGCTGGAGGTTTACAATACCCTCAAGGGCATCTCCCAGGAGCAGTGGGGGAATTACTTCGAGGTCCGTTTCAAGAATACCCGCAAGGGCTTTTATGTGAACGCTTCCGGGCAGAGCATCAAGACCGGCGATCTGGTGGTGGTGGAAGCCGCTACCGGGCACGACTTGGGTATCGTTACCCTGGAAGGCCCTTCCGTGGGCCGACAGATGCGTTGCAAGGGGGTGGACCCTTCTTCCCAGGAGCTCCGGAAGATTTACCGGAAAGCCCGTCCCTACGATATCCAGCGCTGGCAGGAGGCCATTGCCCGTGAACAGGAAACCATGATTCGGTCCCGCGTGCTGGCGGCCAACCTGGGCCTGGAAATGAAGATTGGAGACGTAGAATTCCAGGGAGACGGCACCAAGGCCATCTTCTATTATATTGCCGACGGCCGCGTGGACTTCCGCCAGCTCATCAAGGACTTTGCGGAGGAATTCCATATCCGCGTGGAAATGAAGCAGATTGGCGCCCGTCAGGAGGCCGGTCTCATCGGCGGCCTGGGTGTCTGCGGCCGGGAACTGTGCTGTGCCAACTACATTACGGAGTTCAAGTCCATCACCACCGGGGCCGCCCGCACGCAGGACCTTTCGCTGAACCCGCAGAAGCTGGCGGGCCAGTGCGGCAAGCTCAAGTGCTGCCTCAATTATGAGGTGGCGGCCTATCTGGACGCCCATTCCCGCATTCCGCGTGTGTCTGAGCCGCTGGAATTCCAGGACGGCCAGGCTTTCCTGGTAAAGACGGACATTCTGGCGGAGACGCTCTATTTCTCCTATGAGAAGGGCTCCCTGGCCCGGGTATTCCCCTTGTCGGCCGATGAGGTGCGGGAAATCCAGGCCATGAACCGCCGGGGCGAGCGGCCCTCTACCCTCCAGAAGGAGGTGGTGGCGGCACCGGAGTTCGTGACGGGCGAGGAGGATGCCATCAATCGTTTTGACCCCGAGAAGAAGAAGCGTCGCCGCAAGGGCGGCAAGGGTCGTTCGCGCAAGTAGCTGCCAATATGGGCCACGGAAAACTGAAAAAATTTGCGGAGAACGAGACGTTCCGCTGTCTCCTGCAGCCGGATGCGAATGCGGTGCTGGCAAAGGAACCGGGCTGTAAGGAACTCAGGCTCAACGCCCATCCCATTCAGGGCCGATGGGGGGCCGAGATGTTCGGCAACAACCATCCCATTGTGCTGGAACTGGGCTGCGGCAAGGGGGATTATACCATCGCCCTGGCGCTGCGGCATCCGGAGGTCAATTATATCGGCGTGGATATCAAGGGGGCGCGTCTGTGGAAGGGGGCCAAGTATGCCACGGAGCATGCCTTGCCCAATGTGGCTTTCCTTCGCACCCGCATCGAATTCATAGAAGCGTTTTTCGGCCCCGGCGAGGTGAGCGAAATCTGGCTCACGTTCTCAGACCCTCAGCTTCGCGGCTCCGAGAATGCCCGCCTGAGCTCGCCGCTCTTCCTGGAGCGTTACCGTAAATTCCTCAGGCCCGGTGGTATCGTCCATCTCAAGACAGACTCCCGCTATCTCTACGAATACACCCGGGCCGTCTGCCAGGTCAATGACCT
>CAMOKK010000118.1 GCA_946617545.1 uncultured Bacteroidales bacterium
TGGTCTTGATTCTGGTCCTGATTCTGGTTCTGGTCCTGGTTCTGCTGCTGTTCCTGCAGCTTGTTGCGGGCATACAGGTAGTTCTCCTTGGCATCCAGGTCCTCCGGGGTGCGGCGCAGGCATTCCTTGAACATGTTCACGGCCGTCTGCCAGTCTTCCTTGGCTATGGCCACGTCTCCGCGGTTGAAGTAATAGTCCGGGGCGAAGGGCGCCTCCGAGGCGCTCATGGAAACGGCGTCCAGCTGTTTGGCGGCTTCGTCAAAGTTCTCCTGCCGATACAGGTTATTGGCCAGATTGTAGTAGCCGGCCACCAGCGAGGTGTCCTGCATGATGGCCTTGCGGTAGCTGATATCGGCCGCGGCATAGTCTTTTTTCTTGAACTGCCGGTTCCCTTTGCGCAGGTCTGCCCTTTGGCCGAAAACGGCCACCGAGCATCCCAGCGCCAGGATTACGCACAAAAACTTTCTCATACTTCAAACAGTTTGCGGCGGGGTTTTCGCTCGCCGATGAGCATCTCAATCACAAGCAGCAGGAGGGCGATGCCCAGGAAGTACATGAACTGCTCGTCGTACTCTTCAAAGACGATGCTGCCAAATTCCTCGTCCTCCATCTTGCGGATGTCGTCCACAATGGGGTTCAGGCCGAATTCCTCCCCTCCGGCGTGGATGTAGGCGCCACCGCCGGCCTTGGCGATGGCCCTGAGGGTATCTTCATCCAGGCGCGTGACCACAATCTCTCCGTCCTTGTCCCGCATGAGGCCTCCTTCCACGGGGATGGGCTGGCCCTCGGCACTGCCCACGCCGATGGTATAAACCTTGATGCCCAGCTCGGCGGCCTGCTTGGCGGCGGCCACAGGGTCGTCTTCGTGGTTCTCACCGTCGGAGATGACCACAATCACGCGGCTCTTCTCGCTCTGGGCGCTGAAACTCTTGATACTCAGGTTAATGGCGTCTCCGATGGCCGTTCCCTGCACGGGGATGGAACCGGTGTCTATGCTGCTCAGGAACATCTTGGCGCTCACATAGTCCGTGGTTACGGGCAGCTGCACAAAGGAAGTTCCGGCAAAGATGACCAGGCCGATGCGGTCCTCCTGCAGGCGGTCCGTCAGGCGGGAAATGGCCAGTTTGGCTCGCTCCAGGCGGTTGGGGGAGTAGTCCTGGGCCAGCATGGAGTTGGAAACGTCCAGGGCCACGATAATCTCCGCCCCCTTGGCGGTATGCTCGGACAGGCGGGCGCCCGTGCGGGGCCGGGCCAGGCCGATGACGAAAAAGGCGAAGGCCAGGCACCAGAGGGAAATGCGCACCCAGCCCTTGGACCGGGAGCGGGAGGGCATCAGGGCCTCCGTGAGGGCCGGGTCTCCGAAGGCTTTCACCCGGCGCCTGCGCAGTTGCCTCAGAACGGCGTAACCCAGCAGCACCACGGGAATGAGGAGCAGCAGGTACAGGAATCTTGAATCGGCAAACATCAACATTACGGGAGCCTCCTTAAAAATGCGCTCAGGAGCAGTTCTGCCAGCAGGCAGATGAGGGCTGCCAGGGCATAGCTCTTGAACAGTTCTTTATAAACGGGGAAGGAATCCACCGAGGTGCGGGTCTTTTCCATCTGGCCGATTTCCGCGTAAATCTCGCTGAGCTTGGTGTTGTCGGTGGCGCGGAAATAGCGGCCGCCGGTGCCGTCGGCGATGCCTTTCAGGAGGGCCTCGTCAATCTCTACGGGAATGTTCTGGAGTTCGATGCCCCAGGGCGTCTGCACCGGATAGGGCGCCGTTCCGTTGGCTCCTACGCCGATGGTGTACACGCGGATGCCGTAGGTCTTGGCAATCTCGGCCGCCATGGAAGGGTCTATCTCTCCCATGTTGTTCACGCCGTCGGTGAGCAGAATCACCACGCGGCTCTTGGCGTCGGAGTCTTTCATGCGCGCCACGGCGGTGGCCAGGCCGTTGCCGATGGCCGTACCGTCCTCGATAAGGTCTGTCTGCACGTCCTTCATCAGGTTGATGAGGGTGGCGCGGTCCGTGGTGAGCGGGCACTGGGTGTAGCTTTCACCGGCAAAGACCACGATTCCCATGCGGTCTGAGGGCCGCTGGGCAATGAATTCGATGGCAATGTCCTTGGCGGCGGAAAGGCGGTCGGGGTTGAAGTCGCGGGCCAGCATGGAGGTACTCACGTCCATGGCAAAGACAATGTCGATGCCTTCCGTGTCCACTTTCTCCACCTGGGAGGAGGAGCGGGGCCGGGCGATGGCCATCACCAGCAGCACCAGGGCGGCGGTGCGCAGCACAAAGGGGATGTGCCGTACAATCTCCATGACGGAGCGCCCGCCGGCCGTCCAGGCGTCCAGCGTGGACACCCGCATGTGCGGACGGCGGTCTTTCCATTCTATATACAGGTATCTCAGTACCAGGAGTACCGGGACGGCCAGCAGCCAGAGGAGATGGGGATATTCAAAATACATTACTTTTCCTCCTCTTGTTTTTCACCGGAGCCGTTTTCGGCCTCGTCGGCAATCTCCTGCTGGTAGGTGGAGGTCACGAAACGGACGGCCTGCGGCAGCACCTGCGCGTTTTCCTCGTCGGTGGCGGTGAACTTGGCGAATTTTACAAAATCGGCCCTTTCGAAGAGCGTTTTCATCTCTTCATAGAGCTCCGGGGGAATATCGGCCCCCTTGAGGTCTTCGAAAATCTCGGCCGTGGTCATTTCCAGGGCGCCTACGCCGTAACGGGCGGCCATGTATTCCCGCAGCGTGTCCGTGACGCCGGAGTAGAAGGCTTTCTGGTTTTCCGGCTTCCAGAACTTGTCTCCGCGGTATTTGTCCAGCTTTCTGAGCGCTCGGATATGGGCAGGTTCCCTGATTTGGTTTTCCCTGATCTTCTTTTCCCGGTAGCGGAGCCAGAGAATCAGGGCGGCCACGGCCATGAGCAGCATCACCGTGCCGTAAATCCAGGGGAAGAGCTCCGCCAGGGTGTAGGGGAACTTTATCTGTGGCTTGATGTCGTGGGGCTGGAAGGTCTCCATGTCGATGGGCAGTTCCTTCACCTCCAGGGGCTCCTCGGGGGCGCGGAATATCAGGGTGTCGGCATTTACCAGCACGGGGATGTCCGGGAGGGTGTAGCTGCCGCCCATGAAGGCGGTGACAATGAGGGAGGCCTTGATGTCATAGCGGGCGGGCTTTTCCCTGCGCCGGCTCACGCGGGTGGAGTCCAGCTGCCAGCCGCCCAGGATTTCCAGGGGGCTGTCTTTCTCAGGCTTCATTTCCGGCAGGGCCAGGGGCGTGCCCTCCGGCACGTTCTCCAGCACGATGCCGTAGCGCAGTTGGTCGGCCACCAAGACGGAATCCCGCTTCTGAAGGGGCTCCAGGAAGGTTTCTCCGCCCTCTTTACGGAGCCCTTCTGCACCCGCGAGCACAGAAACGGACAAGGCCGACAGGATAAGTATTTTTCCCTTCATACTATCTTCTGTGGAATAAGGAAAGAAGGCTGCGCACGTAGTCTTCGGAAGTGGAAATGTCCACGTGGTCCACCTGGTAGCGCAGCATCAGGCGGTCGGCCGCGGCGGTGGTGCTGCGGAACCACTGCTCGTAGGCGTGGCGCACGGAGGCCGATGCCGTATTAACCCAGCGGGAAGCCCCGGTTTCCGCATCCTTGGCATGCACCAGGCCTACATTGGGGATGCTGCGCTCGCGGGGGTCCGTTACGCGGATGACGGAGACGTCGTGCCGGTTCACGGCCACTTTGAGGGCGTCTTCGTAGCGGGGGGTGCCATCGGCCTTTACATCCAGCATGTCGCTCAGGATGAAGGCCGTGCATTTTTTCTTGATGGCGCCGGTGAGAAAGCGCAGGGCCTCGCCGATGTCCGTTCCCTGGTGCTGCGGCTCGTACTCCAGGATTTCCCGCACGATGTGCAGGAAGTGGGTGCGGCCCTTGGCCGGGGGGATGAACTTCTCCACGCGGTCGCTCATGAGGATGCAGCCCACTTTGTCGTTGTTGAGGATGGCGCTGAAGGAGAGGGTGGCGGCAATTTCCGCAATCTGCTCCCGCTTGGTTTTCCCCTGCGTCCCGAAGAGGCCGGAACGGGAAATGTCCACCAGCAGCACCACGGTGAGCTCGCGCTCTTCCTCGAACACTTTCACGTACGGAGCCCGCATGCGGGCCGTCACGTTCCAGTCCATGTTGCGCACGTCGTCTCCCCACTGGTATTCGCG
>CAMOKK010000119.1 GCA_946617545.1 uncultured Bacteroidales bacterium
TTTTTGTCATTCTGAACGAAGTGAAGAATCTATGGTTCAAATAGTCGAAGTAAGCAATAAAAAACAGCAGAAGGAGTTTCTGAACTTTGCACTGGACCTGTACCAGGGCAATGGCTGTTATGTTCCTCCGCTTTACGGAGACGAGAAAAAGATGTTCCGGGAAGACTATGTATACCGGAGCAGCTGCGATTCGGTCTTCTTCAATGCCTACGAGGACGGCGTCATGGTGGGCCGTATCCAGGGCATCATCCAGAAGGATGCCAATGCCAAGAACGGCCTGAAGCGTTGCAGGTTTTGCCGTTTTGACGCCATAGATAAGTTGGAAGTGTCCCGCGCCCTGTTCTCTGCCGTGGAGAAATGGGCATTGGAAAAAGGCATGGATACGCTGGTGGGGCCCCTCAATTACTCCGATCTGGAGCGTGAAGGCATGCTGGTGGAAGGCTTTGACCAGCCCGCCACCTTTGAGCAGAACTACAATTACGCCTACTACAAGGACCATGTGGAGTCCCTGGGGTTCCACAAAGAGATTGACTGGACGGCCAGCCGCCTGTACGGAGCCCGGGACGAAGAGACCATGGAAGAGCTGGCGCAGCTGGTGAATTTCATCTTCAAGCGTTACAAACTGCATTACGGGACGGCCAAAAACGGCCGCCAGCTACTGTATAAATATGCCGACGGCATGTTTGACCTCATAGACCGTTCCTACGAAGGCCTGTACGGAACAGTCCCTTTCACACCCGGCATGCGAAAACTGGTGCTGGACAATTTCTCCCTGGTCATCAGCCCCAAATATACGGCCGTCATCCTGGACGAGAATGAGAAGATCGTATGTTTCGGCCTGGCTTTCCCCTCCCTCAGCCGTGCGCTGGTGGGGACCCGCGGGAAACTCATGCCTTCTACGCTTCTGAACCTCCTGGACTGCATCAAGAATCCGGATATTCTGGACCTCTGCCTGGTGGGAGTGGACCCTGAATACCTGAACAGGGGTATTTCCGGCGCCCTTTCCCTGGCCATCATGAAGATGCTCCGGGACAATCCCCGCCTCCGTTGGGCCGATACCAACCTGAACCTGGAAGACAATTACGCCATCCTTAACCAGTGGCACCGCTTCAAGCGCGAAGAGTGCAAACGGTACCGCTCTTACGTGAAGAGTCTATGATCAAGATTTTAGTAGATTGCTTTGGCGGAGACCATTGTCCCGAGGCGCCCGTAGAGGGCTCCCTGAGGGCTCTGGCGGCCAATCCGGAACTTGAAATCGGCCTTTTGGGAGATGAAAACATCCTGAAAGACCAGCTGGCCGGAAAAGACTATGATGCCTCGCGCCTGGAGATTATCCACGCCCCAGAGGTGATTGGCTGCCATGAGAAACCCACCGACGTGGTGCGGCTCAAGCGTAATTCCTCCATGATGAAGGGCATAATTCTGCTCCGTGACAACGATGACGTGGCCGCCCTGGTCTCTACCGGTTCCACCGGAGCGCTGGTAACGGGCGCCCTGGTACGTCTGGGGCGCATTCCCGGCGTTATCCGGCCGGCTTTCTGTCCGATTCTTCCCACCATGGACGGCTCTATAGTGGGCATCTGCGACAGCGGTGCCAACGTGGAAGTGACATCGGCCCATCTGCGTCAGTTCGCCATCATGGCTTCCCTGTACATGGAGAACGTGTATGGCGTCAAAAGCCCCCGCGTAGCGCTTCTGAACGTGGGACTGGAGGCCGAAAAGGGAGATGCCGTCCGGCAGGAGGCCTATCCCCTGCTTCAGCAGACAGAGGGGCTCAATTTCGTGGGAAATATGGAAAGCCGGGACCTTCTGAGCGGCAAATACGATGTGATAGTGGCCGACGGTTTCAGCGGAAACGTGCTGGTGAAAACCACCGAGGGCACGGCGCTGGAACTCCTTAAAAAAATCAAGAAAGACATCTACAGCCGTTCCCTGTACAAGATGGGCGCCCTCCTGATGAAGCGGATGTTCAAGGAGGAAAAAGAGTTCATGAACTACCAGAACTACGGCGGAAGCGTGCTTCTGGGCACCTCCAAGGTGGTGGTGAAGGGACATGGCTCCTCCAACGCCGTGGCGGTGGAAAAATGCATCGAGCAGGCCTATCGGATGGAGGTTTCCGGATTATCGGCCCAAATTGAAAGAGAAATTGCCAAATACGAACATTACGAAGATTAACTATGTTTGAAAAAGTACAGACTATCCTGGCCAAACAATTGCGGCTGGACCCTTCCCGGATTACCCCGGAATCCCAAATCAAAAAAGACCTGGGGGCCGATTCCCTGGACATCCTTCAACTGCTCATGCGCATCGAGGACCAGTACGGGATTGTGATTCCGGACCAGGCCCTGGCCAAATTCGAAACGGTGAAAGACGTGGTGGACTATCTGGAAAAACAACAAGTTCAGTTGTGAAATAGCATCTAAATTCGTACATTTGCGTTCAAAACTAAGCCTATGGTCCAGGTCTACTGCAAAAACACCAAAGAAACCAAACGTTTCCCGGAAGGCACCTCCCTTGCCCAGATGCTCTCGGAGTTCGACTGCAAGTCTCCCTATCCCATTGTATCGGCCAAGGTGAACAACGTGTCCCAGGGACTCAAGTTCAAGGTCTATCAGAATAAGGACATCGAATTCATAGATGTCCGTGAATCGAGCGGCATGAGAGTCTACTGCCGCTCGCTTTATTTTTTGCTGTACAAGGCCTCCTGCGACCTTTTCCCGGGCAGCAAGCTCTACATAGAGCATCCCATCTCCAACGGTTATTTCTGCCATATCCGCAAGGCCGATGATACGGATATCACGCCCGACGATATCCTGAAGCTGGAAATCCGGATGAAAGACCTGGTGGGCAAAGACCTCCCCTTCCACCGTTACGACGTGCAGACGGAAAGGGCCATCAAGGAATTCCGCAAGGCCGGCTTTGAAGACAAGGTACGGCTGCTCCAGACCAGCGGGGAAGCTTATACGGACTATTATACCCTGGGAGAAACGGCCGACTATTTCTACGGAAAGCTGGTTCCCTCTACCGGCTATCTTACCGTCTGGGCCATTCAGCCTTACCATGACGGACTCCTGCTCAGAGGACCGTCTCACAAAGACCCTTCCCGGGTGGAAGAATTTGTGGACCAGCCCAAGACCTTCGAGATGTTCAAGGAAGCCCTCCGCTGGAACATCATCATGGGCCTGAGCACCGTGGGAGACGTCAACGAGGCCTTCCTGAACGGACGGGCCAGCGAACTTATCCAGATAGCGGAAGCCCTCCAGGAAAAGAAGATTGTCCAGATTGCAGAGGAGATAGACCGCCGCTACCACAGCGAGAATCCCCTCCAGGTAGTCCTTATCACCGGTCCTTCCTCTTCGGGAAAAACCACCTTCTGCAAGCGTCTGTCCGTCCAGCTCAAGGCCTGCGGACTGCACCCCATGTCCATGAGTACGGACGACTATTTCGTGAACCGGGTGGAAACCCCCAAGTTCCCGGACGGGTCCTACGATTTTGACAACTTCGATACGGTGGACCACGACCTCATGGAGACCGATATCATGAAGCTGATTGCCGGAGAGGAAGTCTCCGTTCCGGAATACAACTTTGTGACGGGCCTCAGGGAATACAACGGAAAGAAGCTTAAGCTGGGAGAAGGCCGCATCCTCCTTATCGAAGGAATCCACGCCCTGAATCCTGCGCTCACCAG
This sequence comes from uncultured Bacteroidales bacterium, assembly GCA_946617545.1. Classification (GTDB taxonomy): domain Bacteria; phylum Bacteroidota; class Bacteroidia; order Bacteroidales; family UBA932; genus Cryptobacteroides. The sequence continues at coordinate 3,689 of CAMOKK010000119.1, forward strand.
CAAGATACCGGAGAGTGCCAAATTCCGGATTTTCATCAACACCCTAACCGGAACCCTCCTGGACGACCACAACAGCATTCCCACCAGCGATAACCGGTTGCTGCGCCGCATCGTAAGGGACTACAACGCCGGCTCCTTCACCGCCCGCGAGTCCATCTCCAACTGGCAGAACGTGCTGGAAGCGGAAAACAAGTGGATCTATCCCTATCAGGAAACGGCCGATGTCATGTTCAACAGTGCCTATCTCATCGAGTTTGCGGTGTTGAAGAACCATGCGGAGCCCATCCTCCGGAGCGTTCCCCAGAACTGCGCGGAATATGCGGAAGCCCATCGGCTCCTCAAATTCATCCACTACTTCACGCCCGTTCCGGACAAGGAAATCCCCGCCACTTCCCTCCTCCGCGAATTTATCGGAGGATAAG
>CAMOKK010000120.1 GCA_946617545.1 uncultured Bacteroidales bacterium
TTGCTAACTTTGAACAAACTTGACGAGCAGAAAATGAAACGTGCGAAAAACAATTACGGGCTCAACAATGACAAGCTCCTGCTGCTGTATTTTTACGCTTATATGGCCGATGACGGCATTGAGAAATCCCTTGCCGCATTCTGCCGGGAGTTTGCTTACAATCAGACCCAAGTCATTGCATGGACTTGGGAATTGAGGCGTGCCGGCCTCACCAAAGACTACTACATGGGCTGGCGTTCCTCTGCGGAAATCAACTATAACCGCTTTCTCCCCATTGCAGCCCAAATGCTGGAGCATGAGAAAGAACTTCTGGGCGTCTTTGACCACATGCACCTGAAACGCAATGCCACCACATTGTCTTTCTGGCGTCTTGCAGAGTACTATTATAGCGGAGATTCGCTCAGTATCCTTAAGCTGTTCAAGAGCGATGCCCTGGAAGAAGTGGACTGGGAGGAACTCCTCAAAGGGAAACTCCAGGACCCTGTTCTTCATGATGTCTTCCTGGCCGTTACTCCGGAATCTTTTGCATTCCTTCTGGACAACGCTCTGGCGGTGGACATCATGAATCAGACAACGGGGTGTTTCGCTGATTATGAGAACCTTGTCCTGTCAAGGACCGGGGACAGGGACCGTGACGCCATGGTGGACAAGCTACGGGCACTTGACTACTTTGCTTCCGGGAAACCGTTTGTCCCATCCGGTAATACCCCCACTGAGTACGCCCTTGCCGTCGATGCCGTAAAGGCCCTATACGAAAGGAATCTTGCCCTTGCCGAAGAACGCTTTGCCAAGGCGCTTAAAATAAGGAACAAGGAGGCGAAGGTGAAGAACGTCTTTGACGATATTGTCCTGAATTTCTTCCTTGCCGTTGGCTGGAAACTGTCCGACACCCCGGACTCCCGCAAGAAGATGGACCAGTTCTTGAGGAAGGAAACTTCTTCCTTGCCGGAGGGAATAGCGGCCAGGGTGGTCATCAATTATGTCAATACGGATAATGACAGAAAATATCTGCCCCAGGCTCTGGCCGACATTTATACGGTGGGGAGGAATTCCATCGTCTCATACCGTCTCGCCAATCTCCTTGCTGCGTTTTTTGGCGTCCGGTGGCGGGAGAAAGAAGCGGACGTAAATTCTCGCATTCCGGAATGGGCCATCCTCCGTCATGAAATGTCCCCTTATGTGGAAATCCCGAACAAGGAGGTCCTCGAATTCACCTATGGCGGCAAGCCGCTTCTATCCTCCGTAAAGGGGAAGGCTACATGGGAAATTACCATAGATGAGATGATGGCGAAGTTCACCAGGCCGTCTTCCTTCCAATCAGGAGCGGAGGCTCCCCGTGAAGTGAGGATAGGCTACTTTGTGCGCTACAAAGATGTGGACATCCATCAGCAGAAGCGCCTTAAAACCGGCGGCTGGGGTGCCGGTGCGTCCGTTTCCCTTTCAAGGTTCCGCAGCGGAGACGTGGAGGGGATGGACGAGATGGACCGTCATATCGCCAAGCATCTTGACAACGGGTATTATAGCAGGGCCTCACTGGAAGACGTTCTTCCGTATCTTGTCGGAACAGACAGGGTTTATGTGGGCCGATACGCCCCTTACCAGCAGGCCGTGGTGGATGAAGAGAAGCCTTTTCTCAACGTGGGGCACACCAAGAAGGGCTTCACATTCTCCTCCAATATCGCCGACGGGAACCGCAAAGGCGGTTACATCATAAACAGCGACGCACCTGAGCATTTTGTCGTTATAAAATATTCACCCATCCAGTACGAAATTGCAAGTATGCTGTGCGCCAAGGGAATGTTCCCGGAAGAATCGGCCGATGCCCTTGCCCGTCTCCTTACGCAGCTGTCATCTGTGCTGGAGATACATTCGGACCTTCTTGATGGCGGATCATCGCTTGAAGAAGCTGCCCCTGACAGCAGGCTCATCGCAAGGGTTACTCCGCAGCGGGGCTCTTTTGACTTGAAGGTGATGGTGCGACCGCTCCGGGGCGGGACCAAAAGCTTCTTTCCCGGCGAGGGAGACAGAATCATCTACGACACTTCCGGCGGAAAGCGCTATCAGGTAAAACGGGATGTAAAGCAGGAAACGCAGGCGCTGCACAACCTTGATGCCGTGTTGGAGGACGTGCGGGAGGGGACCATGACAATCGGCCTTGAGCAGATGCTGGACCTTCTTGACTTTGCCGCAGGCCGGGAGGAACTGGTCCTGGAGTGGCCGGAGGGAGAGTCCTTGAAGCTGAAGGGAAGCGTTGGCGCAGTCTCCATAGAAGTGACTTCGGGCGAACGCTGGTTTGACATGGAAGGCGATGTGACGGTAGGCGAGGAGTCCATCGCCATCGCTCGTATACTGGACATCCTGTCCCACAGCAGGATGGCCGGACGGTATCTGCCGCTCGGCGACGGCCAGTATGTGAAACTTTCGGAATCGCTGAAGAAGAGCCTCCAAAAGCTTGAGAGCCTGGCGGCGGTAAGCCGGGGTAAAAGCCGGGTTTCCGTCTTTCAGGCGGGAGCGTTGTCGGATCTTCTTTCTTCCGGCTTTTCCATTACTACGGACAAGGCGTTCAGGGAGACGGTGGCCAAAATTGAGCGGGCTGCGGCATCCGTTCCGCAGGTTCCCAAAGGATTGAAAGCCGAACTTAGGGATTATCAGGCGGAAGGGTTCCGTTTCATGTCCCGTCTGACCTCCTGGGGCGGCGGGGCCTGTCTGGCCGACGACATGGGCCTTGGAAAGACCGTTCAGGCTCTGGCGCTGATACTTTCGCGGGCGAAGGAGGGACCGTCCATCGTAGTGGCTCCGGCGTCGGTGGTCCTTAACTGGAAGTCGGAAATGGAACGCTTTACTCCCGGGCTCAGGCCGCATGTGCTGGGGCCTGCAGCTGCCGGGGACAAGAAATTGTCGGCCCTGAAAAGCGGCGACGTGCTGCTTGCCTCCTATGGCATGCTTGTTTCCCGGCAGGAGGTTTTGTCGGCCGTGAAGTGGAATGTGGCTTGCCTTGACGAGGCGCATACCATCAAAAACCGCGGCACCAAGATGTCTGCCGCGGCCATGTCCCTGCAGGCGGATGCCCGGGTGATTCTTACGGGAACCCCTGTCCAGAATCACCTTGGGGAGCTGTGGAACCTGATGCAGTTCCTGCTTCCGGGGATGCTGGGCTCCTATGAGCAGTTCTCGCAACGCTACATTACGCCCATTGAGAAGAATGGAGACCGGGCGCGTCAGGCGGCGTTGAAAAAACTCATTCAGCCTTTCCTGCTGCGCCGCACCAAGGCCGATGTCCTGGACGAGCTTCCGGAAAAGACGGACATCGTCCGTATGATCAATCTCACGGGAGAAGAAATGGCATCTTATGAAATGCTGCGGCAAAGTGCCCAGGAAGCACTTGAAGAGCAGGATTCCATGGACGTGAACGCCCTCGCCATGATAACGAAGCTGAGAATGGCGGCCTGTGGCAGTTCCAAGGCCGCGTATTTTGCCGATATGGCCGAAGAGATTGTGGCGGCGGGGAACCGGGCGCTGGTTTTCAGCCAGTTCACCTCCTATCTGAAGACGGTTTCGCAGGCCCTGGACGTTGCCGGAATCCCTTATTTGTATCTGGACGGGAGCACGCCGGTCAGGAAACGTAATGCGCTTGTCAAGGAGTTTCAGGAAGGGGAAGTGCCGCTGTTTCTTATCAGCCTCAAGGCCGGGGGCCTCGGACTCAATCTCACCGGTGCCAATTATGTCGTTCACCTGGACCCGTGGTGGAACCCGGCCATAGAGCAGCAGGCCACGGACCGTGCTTACAGGATAGGCCAGACAAAAGATGTTACCGTATATCACCTGATATCGGCCCATACCATAGAAGAGAAGATTCTGCGCCTGCATAAGGTGAAGCGCAACCTGGCCGACTCCCTGCTGGAAGGCACCCACATGGCGTCCGCCCTTACGCTTGAAGACCTTCGTGCGCTCGCGGAAAGCGCAATGGATTGACTCTTTGCGGCAAATGCCCACATCTTTGCCCGATGCTCCACCGAGCCCCGGGCTTTTTTGTTGGTAAGACGGAAAAAAGTTGTATATTTGTATTTCAGCACATAAGCATTAATAACTATTTTAAAAATAACCG
>CAMOKK010000121.1 GCA_946617545.1 uncultured Bacteroidales bacterium
TCACACTGTCCCGGATGGTGACCATGGGGAAGTCCAGCAGCCAGGGTTTCCCCGTGGCGGGGTTGGTGCTGGCGGGGCCTTCGGAGCCGTAGGCGCTTCCCAGCATGTTCACGCAAATCACATGATCTTTGCTGCTGTCTATGCACAGGCCCGGGCCCACCATTTCCGGCCACCAGTCCTCGGGGTTGCTGTTGGCGGTGAGGGCATGGCAAATCCAGATGGTGCGGCCGCAGCGGCCTTCGCTTTCATGGAATACGATGCGGGCGTCTTGCAGGATGCCTCCTCCTTCAAGGGGAAGGTCTATGGTAAGCTGGTGTTTGATCATCGGCGGGCGACGTTCAGGGCTTGCTCAATATCTTCGATAATGTCTTCGGGGGCTTCCAGGCCGATACTGAGCCGAATCAGGTCCGGGGCAATCCCCGCGGCCCGCAGCTGCTCGTCCGAGAGCTGGCGGTGGGTATGGGAAGCCGGGTGCAGCACGCAGGTATGGCAGTCGGCCACATGGGTTTCGATGGTGATGAGTTTCAGGGCATCCAGGAAGCGGTTGTCGAAGTCTCGGCCGCCCTTGAGGCCGAAGGCCATGACGCCGCTGCAGCCGTCCGGGAGGTATTTCTTGACCAGCGGGTTGTCGCTGAGGCCGGGGTAATGCACCCAGGCCACCTCCGGGCAGGCCTGGAGCCAGCGGGCCACCTGGAGGGCGCTTTCGCTGTGGCGCCTTATCCGCAGGTGGAGGGTTTGCAGGCCCAGGTGCAGGTAGAAGGCGTTCTGGGGGCTCTGCATGGAGCCCAGGTCCCGCATCAGGTGGGTGGTTGCCTTGACAATATAGGCGCTCTTTCCGAAGGCCTTGGTATAGGTGAGGCCGTGGTAGGATTCATCCGGTGCGGTGAGGCCGGGGAAGCGCTCGGAATAGCGGTCCCAGGGGAAGTTGCCGCTGTCCACCAGGGCGCCGCCCACGCTGACGCCGTGGCCGTCGATGTATTTGGTGGTGGAGTGGGTCACGATGTCGGCCCCCCATTCGAAGGGACGGCAGAGGATGGGGGTGGGGAAGGTGTTGTCGATGATAAGGGGAAGGCCGTTTTTATGGGCCACGCCTGCCCAGCGCTCGATGTCAAAGACTTCCACGCCGGGGTTGGAGAGGGTTTCCCCGAAGATGAGCTTGGTGTTGGGCCGGATGGCGGCTTCAATCTCCGCGTCGGTGGCGTCGGCCTTGAGGAAGGTGATGTCGATGCCCAGTTTGGGCAGGGTGACGCCCAGCAGGTTGAAGGTGCCGCCGTAGATGTTGTTGGCGGCGATGATGTGGTCTCCGGCACCGGCTATGTTGATGACGGCAAAGAGGTTGGCGGCCTGGCCGGAAGAGGTGAGGATGGCACCTACGCCGCCTTCCAGGGCATTGATTTGGGCGGCTGTTTGGTCCACCGTGGGGTTCTGGAGGCGGGAGTAGAAGTAGCCGGTGTCCTGGAGGTCGAACAGGCGGGCCATCTGGTCGGAGGTTTCGTACTTGAAGGTGGTGCTTTGGATGATGGGAATCTGCCGGGGTTCACCTTTCCCGGGCTTGTAGCCTGCGTGGACGCAGAGGGTGTCAAGTTTTGCCATTTTATATACTGGTTTCTGGCGGCTATTTGATGAGATACTCGGTGGAGATGCCCACGGTCTCTTTCAGGACCATGCGGGTGAGTTTCCCGCTCTTGTCATAGTCCAGTTCCATGCCGGAATAGGCCTTGGGGAGGGGACTGCGCATCTTCAGGACCACATGCTTGCCACCGGCCTTGCCGGCGCTCACGTTGCACTCCGCATCCATCTCCTTGGCAATGTCTTCATACTTTCCGGCCATGGAATAAAGGATGGCGTTGCGCTGGGCCCGCACCGTCTTGTTGTTTTCCGTGTTCACGTCCAAGCTCACCCCGCGCATGTCCATGCGCAGATTGGAACCGTCAATGATGAAATAGTCCCCTTCCGGCTTGGTGTACATCATGGCCAGCTGGTCCGGAGCGGTATAAGTGATGTCCCCTTCGCTTTTGATCACCTTCCCGGAAAGGAGGGTCTTGGCCTGGGAAAACTGTCCTTCAAAATCCTGAGCGCCGGCCCCGAATGCCAGGGCCATGAGCGCCAAACTAACAAGAATCTTTTTCATAGCGATGTCAGTACTTTTCAAATATCATGCAAAAGTAGCGACAATTTGTCAGTTTGCCAAACTGGCGCAATTATTGTAAATTTGGCCGATAAAACATTCCTATGCAATTACAAGTTTCCGAGGACCTTAACCTCGTTATCAAATACGCACGTGAAGAGGCCATGCGCACGGGCAGTTACGGGATAGGCCCGGACCATCTTTTCCTGGGCATCATCCGCCAGGAGGAGAATGCCGCCTTCCGTGCCCTCCAGAGCCTGGGCGTGGAACCGGCCGATTTGAAAACCTTCATCGACCAGCGCATCTTCACCGGGGAAACCCTGCCCTACGAGCAGCTGGACCACATCGCTTTCTCCCGCCAGGCGCAGAATGTCCTGAGCATCACCGTGATGGAGGCCTCCCGCCTCAAAAGCCCCCTGGCGCAGCCCCAGCACCTGCTGCTGGCCCTCTGCCGCACCACGGAGAGCTACGGGCAGGTGTATTTGCGCAGCCACGGCATAGACTACGGACGCCTTCTGGCCTATATGGAAGACGAGGGCCTTCTGCGGCCCAAGGAGGAGGCCCGCGAGCAGCAGCCTTCCCAGGGACCGGAGGAAGAGCCGGAAGAGAAGAAGCTGGATATCGAGGAGTTCGCCTACGACCTCACCCGCGCCGCCCGCGAGGGCAAGCTGGACCCGGTGGTGGGCCGCGACAGCGAGATTTCCCGTGTGATAGAGATACTGGGCCGGAGGAAGAAGAACAATCCCATGCTCATCGGAGAGCCCGGGGTGGGAAAATCGGCCATTGTGGAGGGGATTGCGCAGCGGATTGCCTCCGGGGACATATCGGCCGTGCTGGCCAAAAAGCGCATCCTCTCCTTGGACATTGCCTCCGTGGTGGCCGGTACCAAATACCGCGGAGACTTTGAAAAGCGGCTCAAGTCCATCATCAAGGAGGCCAGCGAGAATCCGGACCTGGTCCTGTTCATAGACGAGTTCCATACCATCGTGGGAGCCGGCGGGGCCTCCGGCAGTCTGGATGCCGCCAACATGCTTAAACCCGCCCTGGCCCGCGGAGAGTTCCAGTGCATTGGCGCCACCACCCTGGATGAATTCACCAAGATAGTGGAAAAAGACGGGGCCCTGGACCGCCGTTTCCAGAAAATTGTGGTGGAACCCACCGGCGTGGCGGAATCCATTGAGATTCTGCGCCGGCTCCAACCCAAATATGAGGAGTTCCACGGCATTACTTATACGGACGAGGCCGTCGAGCAGGCCGTCCGCCTCACAGACCGCTATGTGACGGACAAATCCTTGCCGGACAAGGCCATTGATGCCCTGGACGAGGCCGGTTCCATGGTGCGTCAGGCCCTCCTGAGGCGCAAGGGAAGCGAGAAGGTGGTGGGCGGCGAGGATATTGCCACGGTAGTGTCCAAGATGACGGGCATTCCCGTGAACAAAGTGGCCGAAAGCGAGGGAAACCGTATCGTGAAGATGCGCGGTAGGCTCCGCGGCCGCATCATCGGCCAGGACGACGCCATCGAAACGGTGGTGCGGGCCATCCAGCGCAACCGGGCCGGTCTCAAGGACCCCAACCGCCCCATCGGCACCTTCCTTTTCTTCGGACCCACCGGCGTGGGCAAGACCCAGCTGGCGCGTTCGCTGGCGGAGTATCTGTTTGACAGTGAGGAGAATCTCATCCGCATAGACATGAGCGAGTACATGGAGAAGTTCAGTGTTTCCCGGCTTATTGGTGCGCCTCCCGGCTATGTGGGCTATGAAGAAGGCGGCCAGTTGAGCGAGCGGGTACGCCGCAAGCCCTATGCCGTAGTGCTCCTGGACGAGATTGAGAAAGCCCATCCGGACATCTTCAACCTGCTGCTGCAGGTGATGGACGAAGGCCGGCTCACGGACTCCAACGGCCGCACGGTGGATTTCAAGAACACCATCGTTATCATGACTTCCAACGTGGGCAGTCGCGAGGTG
>CAMOKK010000122.1 GCA_946617545.1 uncultured Bacteroidales bacterium
GTACAGGATGCCCTGGACCATCTGATGAGCACCCGCACCACCATTGCCATCGCCCACCGCCTGTCCACCATCCGTCATGCCGACGAAATCATTGTCCTGCACGAAGGCCGCATTGTGGAAAGGGGCAGGCATGAAGAGCTGATTGCCCTGGGCGGCTATTACAAGAAACTTAACGACATGCAAGCCTTATGATGAAAAGACTTTCCGTTCCCCTGGCCGATTTCGAGAACCAGGACCTGGATACCGTGCTGGAGCTCTCCGGCGCCCGTTTTGACGTAGACTGTGTGAACTGGCCGGAGGCCTTTCCCTATGCGCCGCTGTGCGGCGGCCGCATAGCCCGCACCCAGGATGCCTTGGTGGTGGATTTCCGTGTGAGCGGCCTGGACCTGAGGGCCCGGAATACGGAGGACAATGGCCGCCAGTGGGAAGACAGTTGTGTGGAGGTGTTCATCCAGGACCCCGAGGACGGCAATTACTATAACTTCGAAATCAACGCCTTGGGGAAAGTCCTTGCCTGCACGGGCCCGGACCGGCATAACCGGACCCCGAGGCCGGTGGAGGAGATGGAAGACATTTTGCGCTTCTCGCAGGTGGAAGGCGGCCCGATAGAGGAGGAGGGCATCCATACCTGGCGGGTGGGAGTCATCATTCCCTTCTATCTTATCGGCATAGACCCTGAAAACCTTCCGGGGTCCATCAGGGCCAATTTTTACAAATGCGGAGACAAGACGGCCCATCCGCATTATCTGAGCTGGAGCCCCGTGGAAACGCTGAGGCCGGACTTCCATCGGCCCGAATTCTTCGGAGAACTCATCCTGGGATAATGAAGGGCAAGAGACTCATAGCGAGGATTCTTTTTTTCCTCTATCTGGCGGCTGTGCTGGTGCTTTGCTTCGGCCAGTTCAAGGATGTGCCGTCGGTTCCCTGGACCTTGCTGGGCATACCCTCAGACAAGCTTGTGCATTTTTGCATGTTCTTCCCTTTCCCCATCCTGGCTTTCCTGGCCTTTGACAAGTACACCCATACGCCTCGCTCCACCTTCCTTTTCTCCGGCATCACTTTTCTGGTGGGCGTGGCCCTGGCCTTTGGGACGGAATGGGGGCAGGCGCACCTGACCACCTACCGAAGCGGGGACCCGTTGGATATGGTGGCCGATGTCAGCGCCCTATTCATCTCCACCCTCATCGTCATTATTTGGGATTTACGTAAACAGAAATAAATGAAACGGCTGACCCTTTTTGTCTTGCTGGCTTTTTTATCGCTTCCTGCTTTTCCCCAGAACCCGCCCAAAGCCCGGGATTTCAAGGGTCTTACGGATTCCCTGTCGGTGAGGCTTCAGCGCCGCACCGGCGTACTCAGCCATTTCAAGCTGGAACGTACCGGCGTCCGGGGCGGCAGCCTGGATTTTTATTTCTCCCGCAATCTGGTGGGCCAGCCTTTCCGGAAGGGAGACGCCACCTGGCTTACGGAGCAGGTGGAGGAACTGGGACGGGCCAAACTGGGCAAGTATAAGGTGGGAACCCTCTATGCCGGCGGGCAGAAAATAGCCTCTTTGGCGCAGCCTGTGCCGGGGAAGGACGGAGATGCGGTGAACACCGCTTTCCGTGTGAAAGAGCCCCAGGGCGTGCCCTTGGTGCAGGGAAACGACTCCTGGCCGATGGGCCTGAGCGGCCGCCATATCGCCCTCTGGCAAAGCCATGGCCGCTATTTTGACGAGGAGAGCGGCCAGTGGGACTGGCAGCGTTCGCCCACCCACCGTACCCTGGAAGACCTCTACACCCAGAGCTATGTGCTTCCTTTCCTCATTCCCATGCTGGAGAATGCCGGCGCCGTGGTGCTTACTCCGCGGGAGCGGGACATCCAGACCCGCGAGGTAGTCTGTGACAACGACCCTGCCTTCACCGAAGGCCGCAGTCCCTCCGTCCGTACCAGGGGCAAATACCAGGAGAAAGGGGAATGGGAAGACGCCGGCGAGGGATTTGCCGATGTCAGCGCCGTCTATAAAGGCTATGAGATGCCCTTCCGAAGCGGATCGGCCCGCCAAATCCGGACAGCCGCCCCTGGGGAAGAACCGGCCCGTATTATCTGGCGGCCCACCATTGCGGAAAAGGGAAATTATGCCGTCTATGTGAGTTATAAAACCCTGGCCCAGAGTACCTCCGACGCCCGTTATACCGTCCATTACCTGGGCGGGGAGGCGCTTCGGCACGTAAACCAGCAGATGGGCGGCGGCATGTGGATTTATCTGGGCACCTTCCTCTTTGACAAGGGGACGGAAGGGTACGTGGAGCTCACCAATGTATCTTCCTCTCCGGGTGTGGTGACGGCCGATGCCGTTCGCTTCGGCGGCGGCATGGGCAAGGTGGAAAGGGGAGGCAGCCTCTCCGGCCTGCCGGCCTATGCGGAGGGGGCGCTTTACAACTTCCAGTACAGCGGAATCGACCTTTCCATCACCGACGACTGGAACGACGACTATACCCGGGACTATGCCGGACGGGGGGTCTGGGTGCAGGAAATCAGCGGCGGTTCCCGCGTGAATCCCGAGGCCGATGGCCGCCGCATCCCCATAGACCTGTCGCTGGCCTTCCATACGGATGCCGGCGTTACGCCTGGTGATTCCATTGTGGGCACCCTGGCCATCTACACGCTCAGGGCCAAAGGCGCCACCACCTTCCCTAACGGAGAGGACCGCCTGAGCTCCAGACTCTTGGCCGATATGGTCCAGACCCAGGTGGTGGACGACATCCGGGCTAACTACGAGCCGGACTGGACCCGCCGCGAAACCTGGGACCGCAGCTACAGCGAGAGCCGCACCACGGGCGTTCCGGCCCTCTTGCTGGAACTCCTCTCGCACCAGAACTTTGCCGACATGCGCTACGGCCTGGACCCGTCCTTCCGTTTCAGTGCCTGCCGTGCGGTCTATAAAGGCATCCTCAAGTATCTGAGCGCCCGTTACGGCATTCCCTATGCGGTGCAGCCGCTGCCCGTACACGCCTTCAAGGCCGCCCTGGATTCTACCGGTCACGTGCAGCTTTCCTGGGCCGATTCTTTCGATGCCCTGGAGCCCACCGCCATTCCTTCGTATTACAAGGTTTACACCCGGACAGACGACGGCGGCTTTGACACGGGGATGCAGGTAAGCGAGCCGCAGTGCCGCCTGCCCTTGGCTCCCGGCCATGTGTACAGCTTCAAGGTGACGGCCTGCAATGCAGGCGGGGAAAGTTTCCCTTCGGAGGTGCTGTCGGCCGGCTTCCCTTCGGCGGGCGCCCCCAAGGTGGTGATTGTGAACAACTTCACCCGTGTATCGGCCCCGGCCTGGTTTGACACGCCGCAGTATGCCGGATTCACGGACAACCTGGAGAGCGGCGTCCCGTGGGGGACGGACATCCTCATGTGCGGAACGGTGAACAATTTTGACCGCAGCTCCGAGTACGTTTCCGATGACGCCCCCGGCCACGGCGGCTCCTATACGGACATGGCCGCCTCCCAGATTGCCGGCAACAGCTTCGACTTTGTATCGGCCCATGCCCGGGCCGTCTTAGATGCCGGATATGCCTTCGAGTCCTCCTCGGTGGAGGCCTTTGACGGCAGCGCCCCTGCCTTTGCGGCCGATATCATCTGCGGCAAGCAGCTCACCACCCGCGTGGGACGCGGCGCCGTGCCGGACAAGTACACCGTTTTTCCCTCGGGCCTGCAGGCCGCCCTCCGCAGCTTTACCGGCCGGGGCGGGCATGTGCTCATCTCCGGCTCCTACATTGGGACGGATGCCTGGGACCATGTATTCCAGGGCGTTCCCAAGGCTCCGGAGAGCACCCGGGACTTTGTGCGGCAGGTGCTGGGCTATCAGTGGGTGACCAATTTCGGGGACATCCGGGGCATCGTGCGTCCGGAGCGCCGCAGCGGCCTTCCCGCCCTGGCCTACAACCGTGCCTGGAATCCGCTCATCTACAAGGTGGACAATGCCGACGGTATCGGCCCCGCCTCCAAGGCTACCCGCATCCTGATGCGTTACGAGAGCAGCGGCATCCCCGCCGCCACCCTCTATGAGGCCCGCGAGGGCTACCGCGTGGCCGCCTTCGGCTTCCC
>CAMOKK010000123.1 GCA_946617545.1 uncultured Bacteroidales bacterium
TTGTTGTTATAGAAGGAAGTCACCTGGGCGCGGCAGCCGGGGTTGGACTCCTCCGCGGCCTTGCGCAGCTCTTCCTGCTTGTCGCGGCGGTTGTCGGCCTTCTCCACCACGGAGGTGACGTCCTCCATGGAAACCAGGAAGGTCACCGACAGGCCCGGGCAGGGGATTTCCTCTGCGTAGTTCTTGGCCCAGTAGCCGTCCATCAGGTAGTTGTGCTCGTCGGTGGACAGGCCCTGGATGCTGCTGTAACCGCAGTGGTGGTTGGTTACCAGCAGACCCTGGTCGCTGATCATCTCTCCGGTGCAGCCGCCGCCGAAATGCACGATGGCGTCCTTCAGGGAGGTCTTGTTGATGTTGTAAATCTCGTCGGGGCTCAGCTTGCAGCCGGCGGCCTTGAGGTCTTTCCCGTTGAGTTGTTTCAGGAGCGGCAGCAGCCACATTCCTTCATCGGCCATGGCGCTTACGGCAAGGGTAAGGCCGGCCAGAAAAGCAAGAATACGTTTCATATACTTAAGAATTTGTACAAAGTTACAAAAAAGAAAGAGATTCACCTGGGCAAGCGGTTGTATGCCCTGATTTTGCCCAGCATCCTTTCCGCCCATGCGGCGTCGCCGGCAATCTGGTAGCGGCAGTTTCCGTCGGGAGAAGCCGTAAACGTGGTGACAGCCTTGTCGGACAAGGTCACCGTACCCCTCGGAGAGAGCGTAAAGAGCGGGTCTCCTTCCACGGCGTTGATGACGGCCAGCGGGTCCCACATCTTCTGCCCGGTGTTGCAGTCATAGGTGAGATAGACCTGTTTGATAGGGTGGACATCCGTCCAGGATATGTCTGCGAGAACCTGTTCCGGGGTATATTCTACAGGGTCGCCCACTTCCATGGGCGTAAAGACGATATCGACATCCTGCGGCCAGAGCCGGAAGAAAGTCTGCGCAAAGGGGAGGCCCTGGGAAAAGTTGAAATCCGGTTCCACGGAATCCCCGAAAACGCCGCCCATCAGCTGAATCCTTCTGACCTTCCTGCGAACCAGGTCCACGCCGCTGAGGGGCGAGTACCCGTCCGGCCCGGATTCCAGCAGTTGCGCGAGCGAAGTGACAAATCCGATGGAACAGATGGTGACGGAGTTGTCCGGGGCCGATGCAAGGAGCCTGCGGTAAAGCTCCCAGCCGTCCGGCAGGGCCGGGCAGTCCTTGACGCTGCGCCGGAAAAGCTTCTCTCCCCGCTCATCGGCAAGGCTGGGAAGAGACGAGTAATCAATCCACACCCGGGGAGAAGGGATGCCCTTCCGGACCAGGCCTATCGGCGTATCGGCATGGTTGAAATAGGTATTCATCACATCCGCGACGGCGGCGCCGGCCTCCCCTTCACGGTCCACGACAATCCCCAGTAACTTGCACTTTCCTTCTTCCTCGTAGCGGTAAAGCATCTCCATGGCAAAGAGGTCGTCGGTCGAGGAAACCAGGTCCGTATCCAGGATGATAAGGGGGACGCCGTCATAAGACGTGCCGCCCTTGCCCTTTGAGCAGGAGGCGAGCACGGCAACGGCAAGGATGAGGAGGCTTGTTTTTATTCGTGTATTCATCTTCATATTGGCAGTGAGCATGGATAAAATTCTAAAACAGGGATGGTTCCAACTCTTTCACATGGAAGGATTTGCGGTGCCAAGGGGTGTAGCCGAACTTCCGGATGGCCTCAATGTGCTCCGCTGTGGGGTAGCCCATGTTGCGCTCCCAGCCATACTGGGGGAACTCCCGGGCCAGCTGACGCATAAAATCGTCCCGGTAGGTTTTGGCCAGCACGGAAGCGGCGGCAATGGAGGCATAGGTGGCATCTCCGTGAACCACCGTCCGGTAATCCTTGAACCCGTACGGGCCGAATGGGCGGAATTTGTTTCCGTCAATCAGCAGGAACTCCGGAGCCGGGCTCAGCCGCAGCACCGCCCGCTGCATCCCCGTCACGGAGGCCCAGAGAATATTCAGCGTGTCAATTTCCCGGGCCGATACAGCCTCCACCGCCCAGGCTACAGCCTCCCGCTCAATGACGGGCCGAAGCTCTTCGCGGGCCCTCTGGCTCATCTGCTTGGAGTCGTTGAGGAGGGGATGGTGGAAATCCGGCGGCAGAATCACTGCGGCGGCATACACAGGCCCCGCCAGCGGTCCCCGGCCCGCCTCGTCACAGCCAGCCTCTAATCGGCCTGGCTCAAGAAAGGGTTTCAAATGCGGCTTCAATAGCGGAAGGCCAGGCCGACAGATACTGTCTGAAGCATTTTTCCGTTTTCGGCCGTCCGGAATGCCACGGGGCGGTAGCGCACAACAAGGCCGATATCCTGGTACCACACGGCTGCCTTGATGTCTAAGCGGAAGCCCGTGCGGCCCGTGGTGGGGTAGAAAGCGTCCCGATGATGGGTTCCCCCTTCGATATAGTCGTTGTTATAGCTGAAAAAACCCACGCCCGGGGCCACAAAGAGGCTGGCAGCCCAGTATCCGTTGAACTTTTGGGTAATTCCCAAGGGGAAGCAGAAGGAAAAATCGCCGATATGCGCCTTGGAGCGGGCATCCTGGATGGCGGGGGCCGCTACGCCGTCCGACAGGAACATGCTGCCTTTGCGAAGGTAGTGGAAATCGGCCATGAAATTCAGGAAACCCACGGAAAGGACGGTGCCGGGCGCCGCGTAGAATTTCAAGTTGGCGAGGCTCAGGTCAAGACCCAGGCCGCTGGTGACCATCCGCTCCGGCAGCGGGAAGGAGGCGTTGTAGGAGAGGGCGGCATAGGCTCCGAAATCCCAGCGTATGTCTTTTTTCTTGGCCGATACCGAGAGGCAAACGGCAACAGCCACAAGGCTAATCAGCAGTTTTTTCATCGCTTTCTGTGTTTATATGAAGCAAAGGTAAGAAAAATTCGTTATATTTGTGGGCTACGATGCTAATTTGCAAAAATAATTAATAATACAATGAAAACTTACACAACAAAAAACATCCGCAACATCGTCCTCATCGGCGCCCCCCGTTCCGGTAAAACCACCCTGTCCGAAGCCATGCTCTTCGAAGGCAAGGTGATTGACCGCCGCGGCAGCGTGGAAGAGAAGAACACCGTGTCGGACAACACCGAGTTCGAGCAGACCAACCAGAAGTCCATCAACGCCACTCCGCTGTATGCAGAGTTCAACGGCTGCAAGATTAACTTCATTGACGCTCCTGGCTCCGACGACTTCTCCGGCGGTGCCCTTGCCGCCTTCAAGGTGGTGGATGCCGCCATCATGGTCATGAACGGCACGGCCGGTATTGAGGTGGGAACCACCCTCTTCGCCCGCTATGCAGACCAGTACGGCATTCCCATGGTGATTGCCGTAAACCAGCTGGACCACGACAAAGCCAACTGGGAAGGCGTCCGCAATGCCATCCATGAGGAGTTCGGCAAGAAAGCCGCCCTGTGCCAGTTCCCGGTCAATCCCGGTGCAGGCCTGGAAGGCTTTGTGGATGTGATTACCATGAAATATTACAACCGCAAGAACGAAGAGTTGGACATCCCTGCCGCTTATGCCGACGAGGCCGAAGAGCTCCGTTCGGCCCTGATGGAAAAGGCGGCCGAAGGCTCCGACGAGCTCATGGAGAAGTTCTTCGAGACCATGGAACTGACCACCGACGAAATCCGTGAAGGTCTGCGCCTGGGCCTGCAGAAGGGAGAGACCGTTCCCGTGTTCTGCGTGGCCGCCAAGGAAGACCTGGGCGTAAAGCGCCTGATGGAATTCACCGTGAACGTGGTTCCTTCTCCTGAAGGGAAGGAAGAGCCCACCGTGGACGGCGGCACCCTCAAGTGCGACCCTGCCGGCCCCGTGGCCCTGTTCATCTTCAAGACCTCTGTGGAGCAGCACCTGGGTGAAGTGTCCTATTTCAAGGTAATGAGCGGCACCCTCAACGAGGGCGCAGACCTGGTGAACCCTGAAACCGGCAACAGTGAGCGCCTGAGCGCCATCTACGCCGTGGCCGGCTCCAAGAAGGAGAAGGTTTCCTCCATCTGCGCCGGTGATATCGGCTGCGCCATGAAGCTCAAGGCCGGAAAGACGGACGTCACCCTGGC
>CAMOKK010000124.1 GCA_946617545.1 uncultured Bacteroidales bacterium
GAATTACTGGTGGAAAGCAGGTCGAAGACATACAGTTCGTGAATCTCCCTGTCATATCCCTCATAGAAGCCTTTCGGCATTCCGAGAATGATGCGGGCCCCGCGGTTGGATAGCACGACCAGTTCTCCGCTGGCCGGATTGACACACAGTCCCTCTATCTCGCCGGCCCTCCGGAAGGAATCCATGGTCATGTAGGGCTTGACAGCCGCCTGGCTGCGGAGCTCTTTCCCTTCCCCTTCATAGGGAGAACAGACATACAGGTGGTCCGCTTCATCTTTGTCGGCGTCCCCGTCGTCGCAGGAAATCAGGACCTCACCCGTATCGGTGCAGAAGATACCCTGCTGGAGTGAAGGGGCGGGGGAGAGCGCCACCTTTCCGTGGTACGAACCCTCCTGAAGGTCATAGCAGTACAGGTGGCTGCCGTTCACCCAATCGGCCATCCAGACGAGGTCCCTTTTCCGGTCCACGGCGAGGCCGCAGCACTCCACTTGCCCGGAGGCGGGGTCCCAGGTGATGGAGCGCTTGTACTGAAGCGTCCCGGCATCGTAGATGGCTACCTGGATATTCTGCCCCTCGCCGTCCATGAAGTATTCACAACCGGCGTAGATTTCGCCCTTGTAGACATCGATGTCGCCGATGTGGTTCGGGGCGGAAGAACCTGCTGTGATGGATGAGAAAGGGGATTCATTGGAAAGGACGAGATTCCCGCTGAGGGTGTACTTGTAGAGGGCAGTGGAGCCCGATACATAATAGTACTCCCCGTCGCAGGCGACGCCCTGGCGCCCGGCAACCTCAATGACCTCCTTCAGGAAAGGATGGGGCGTTCTCATTTGCGTGCATCCAAGGAGCAGGAGGAGCAGGGGTATTGCCAGTATTTTTCTTAAAGTCGTCATCGCAAATCGGATAAAGAATACGATACAAAGATAACATGAAAAACCCCGGATACAAAACAAAAAATATAGCTATCTTTGTGCCCCAAATCAAGCACGAATGGACGGAATAACCCGTAAACGGACGATAGGATACTGTGCCGGCATCATGGCCGGCATCTCATACGGTACCAATCCGCTTTTTGCGAAGCCCCTTCTCGAAAGCGGGGTTCCGGTCCTTGTCATGCTGTTTTTCCGTTATGGGATATCGGTCCTTCTGCTTGCCGGATGGATGCTCCTGAAGAAAGAGCCTTTCCGGGTAAAAGGGAGTGAACTGGGGCTCCTGGCCATTCTCGGGCTTTTATTTGCGTGCAGCAGCCTGTTCCTGTTTGCTTCCTATGCGTTCATTCCATCGGGACTTGCGACCACGCTGGTATATCTGTATCCGGTTTTCGTGGCGCTTATCATGGTCTTCCTGCGCTTCTATCCCAGCTGGCAGACCTGGCTGTCCATCGTGGCAACCTTCGGAGGAATCCTTCTGTTGTCGCAACCTTCCGGCAGTGCCCAGATCAAGCCTCTCGGAATCCTCCTTGCCATCAGCTCGGCCCTCAGTTATGCCTTTTACCTCGTTATCGTGAACCGAAGCAAGCGTATCAAGCAGGTGTCGGAACACACGCTCACCCTCTATGCGCTCCTGACCGGGGCCATGCTTTTCGCCGCCATTCGTACAGTCCAGGGAGGCGGGATGCTGGAAGGAATCGACTCCAGGGCCGATTGGCTCAACCTGACAGGCCTGGCACTTGTCCCCACGATGATTTCCTTGCTGGCTCTTGCCATCTCTTCCCGTTATATCGGGCCCACTAAGACCTCCGTCCTTGGCGTTTTTGAACCTTTGACGGCCATCTTGATAGGGACGATATTGTTTGGAGAGCCGCTGACCCCGAAAATGGCCTTGGGCATCCTTGTCTGCGTGGCCGCCGTCGTCTTCATGATTCTGAGGCCCGGCAAGAAATCCTGAATTTCAATACGTAGGAGGACAGAAACCGTCTTTAATGGGAAATTGATTATCTTTGTACTATGGAAAACAAAGGATATCCTGAAGTAAATCTGGATTCATGGGTAAAAGTAGGTGAGGGTGGGAATGGCGTTACCTATGAGCATCCGGAAAAGCCGGACCTGCTGCTGAAACTGAACAACGGCCGTTCCAACAGCTACGAGGTTGTTAAGGAGGAATTTGATACCTCTGCGGCGGTAAGCCGCCTGGGGCTGCCCACTCCTGCCATGTATGAGATGGTCCGGGTGGGGGATGCCTATGCCACCGTTTCGCAGAAAATCAAAAACAAAAAGTCCCTTTTCCGGATTTGCCATGACCAGCCGGAACGGCTTGAGGAAATGGCGCAGCTGTTCTGCGAGCAGGGCAGGATTCTTTTTTCCACGCCTTGCGACACCTCGGTTTTCCCGAGCAAGAAGGCCCTGTTCATGGGTGTCGTGGACAAGGCCACGTTCATCAGCCGCAAGAATCGGGAGATTCTCCGCCGCTTCGTGGAAGGCGTGCCGGAGAATACCCATTGCATACACGGAGATTTCCAGCCGGGCAATATCATCCTGTCGGAAGGAAAGAGCTACTGGATAGATCTGGGCCGATTTTCCTGGGGAGACCCCATGTTTGACATCGGCCATCTGTATAACTCCTGCATCGTTTATTCGAATATGAAACAGGCCCGGGACCTGTTCCACATGACGCAGCAGCAACTGCACGACTTCTGGGACGCTTTCGCCAAGGCTTATACCGGAAAGCAGGAGCATGGGGACTTTGACCGGGAAGCCGCACGCTTCGGGGCGGTGGACATTGTTTCGCGGATTGCTTATGTTCCGCCCACCCTGCCGGAAAAAATCTACTTCCGGATATTGCTCGGAAGCCTCATGAAGTTTTTTTAATTGAATCATAGAAGATAGATATAGCCTTATGCAGAATTTTGATTACATGACCCCCACCCGCCTGATTTTCGGCGAGAATGCGATTGAGAAACTTCACGATGTCATGACCGCCTTCGGCAAAAGAGTGCTCCTTACTTATGGCGGCGGCAGCATCAAGAAAATCGGCCTGTATGACCGCGTAAAGGAGATTCTGACGGATTTCGAGATTACGGAGCTTCCGGGCATCCAGCCCAATCCCAAATATGATCCCAGCGTGCTGGAAGGGGTGCGGCTTTGCAAGGAGAACGACATCGAGGTGATTCTTTCCGTGGGCGGCGGCAGCGTGCTGGACTGCTCCAAGGCCATCGCCGCCGGTGCCAAATATGACGGGGACCCCTGGGACCTCATTACTTACAAGGTGAAGGCCCAGGCCGCGCTCCCCATCGTGGATATCCTCACCCTGGCCGCCACCGGCAGCGAATACGACTGCGGAGGCGTCATCTCCCGTACGGAGACCAACGACAAAATCGGCTATGTAGACCCGCTCCTCTTCCCGGCGGTTTCCTTCCTGGACCCCCGCTACACCTTCTCCGTTTCCAAGAAGCAGACGGCCGCCGGTTGTGCCGATGCCATGAACCACACCATCGAGCAGTATTTCTGCGAAGATTCCACCTTGCTGAACGACGGCTTCTGCGAATCCATGCTCAGGAGCCTGATGTTTAACACCCGCAAGTGCCTGGCCGATCCGGAGGATTATACCGCCCGGGCCGAGATGATGCTTTGCTGCACTTATGGCTGCAACGGCATCCTGTCCTTAGGCAACAGCGACAGCGGCTGGCCCTGCCATGCCATCGAGCATGCGCTGAGCGCCTATTATGACATCACCCACGGCGAGGGCCTGGCCATCATTACGCCCCGCTGGATGCTGCATATCCTGAGTGATCGTACCATAGACCGCTTTGTCAAATACGGCGTCAATGTCTTTGGCCTTGACCCCACGCTCCCCAAGCAGGAAATTGCGGAAAAGGCCATCAACGAGACGTATTTCTTCTTCGAGAGCATCGGCATTCCCATGCACCTGCACAAGCTGGGTATCGGCCCTGAGCGCATAGACGAAATGGCCCACCACATTGCCGTGAATGAAGGGCTTGAGAATGCCTATGTGCCGCTGACGGAAGAGGACATCAAGAAAATCCTTACAGATTCGCTTTAGACAACATTTTTATAGACTTGTACTTACTATGAC
>CAMOKK010000125.1 GCA_946617545.1 uncultured Bacteroidales bacterium
CACTGGCGTCCCATGGTGCGGAAGCTCTCGATGGCCCCCTTGGTGGCGCGGGAAATCTCTCCGGAAATGTACCAGCCGCCAAAGCTGGAGTACTTGGAGCCGTAGTTTTCCCAAATCTCGTCAATCACGTATTTGTTGGCCTCCACCTCGTAGCTCATGTCTCCGGTGTCCCAGTATTTGCCGCTGTCGTACAGGCCCAGCATGAACTTCATGCCGTATTTCTGCGCCAGGCGGCAGAACATGTCAATAAGGTCTGTCGAAGGCATGTAGCAGCCCTTTCCCAGCAGGTACTTGGAAGGATAGGTGATGAACTTGCGGTAGCCGCAGCGGATATCAATCACCGTATCTATCCCCATGTCCTTCATGTAGCGGAAATCACGGTCCCACTCGCGCTCTCCCCAGTTCTGGTGGGGAATGTCATGGGAAATTTCATCCAGGAAGGTTCCCGTAATGGGCAGGCCCGCCCCCTTGGGAACAATGAGCTTGGAGTTTACGGAAGGGTCGGGATTGATTCCCCACTTGTCCCCCTGGGATTCAGATTTACAGGCCGATGCCATAAGCGGTGCAGCCGTTGCGGCCGCGGCGGCCAGGGCACCTTTTTTCAAAAAAGAACGACGGTTTTCCATAAGTATTGTGTGTTTATTCGTTTACGAGAACGGTTCCGTTGCGATAGTCGTAGCAGAAAAGGGTTTTGGAACGGAGGTACTGGTCCCGGTTGCAGCCGATGCGCTGCACCACCACCAGGGAGCGGCCCGGATTGATTGTAACCAGGTTGAAAGCATCCTGGAAGCGGGTTCCGCGGGGGCGGGCTTCCTGCATGTAATCGTCCTTGAAGCCGGCTTTGTCGGCAATAATCTGCAGCTGGCGGCCGTGTCCGGGAATGCGGCCGATAAAATCCAGGTGCGTGTGCCCGCTGAGCCAGCAGGCAAAGCTGCCGCCCTTGTCCATGAAGGCATCCACGGCGCCGAAGGCCTCGTCGGGCATCCTCTCCATCTGGCGGCCGGGGGCCGGAGAAGGCTCCGGGCCGATGGACTCGTCACGGTCAGAAAAACCGCCCTCAATGGCATCCAGCCCGCTTTGGGCCGGGTAATGCTGGGCGGCCACCACGGTGAATCCCGCCTGGCGGGCCTGTTCCAGCACATCGGCCAGCCAGGCATGCTGCGCCTTATCATAGTGCATGCAGTCCAGCACGACGAGCCGGATGCGCTGATCCGGATAATCTTTATAATAGTAGCACAAGCCGGGGGTAAACACCACGCCCCAGTCCCGGATAAAAGGCCGGGAGGCATCCTTCCCCCGCATGATGAGCGAATAGGCTTCTTCCGCAGTGGCATCATAAGGCCGGGGCGTCTGCGCCCACACCAGATGCCCCTTCCAGCAGTCGTGGTTGCCCACCACGTTCATGATGCCGCGGGCTGCCGGCACCTGGTCCCAGGGGTTGGGGTCGTCCCAGTAACAGGCCACCCCGTCTCCCACATGGATGGCGTCCTCTATCCAGGGCCGATAGGCCTCCCGGAAATGCGCGATGCGTTCCAGGTTCTCGCTGTCTCCGTGCAGGTCGGAGAAATGGAGGAGGGTAAGGGCCGACGGGCCGGGAGCCTGCCCCCAAACCACCGGGCGGGAACGGGCGGCCTCCAGCAGGGGAAGCACTTCATCGGCCGGATGGAAGTCCAGGATGCCCGTCTGCGCCCCCGCGAAAAGGGGAAACAGCAGGGCCATGAGCGAAAGGATACGGGTATGTTTCATGCTATCTCACTTAACAAGAGGTTTTTACTGAGGAGGCTGGCGCCGATGGCTCCGGCCGTTTTCCCCAGGCGGGACACCTTGATGAGGGTGTCGCTGTTCACCAGGTTCAGGGAAAGGCGGTTCACGGCACCCCTGAGGGGCGGCATCAGGTACCTTTCCGTCACGGAAAGCCGCCCGCCAATCACCACCATGTCCGGGTTGAAGACGTTGATAAGACCGGCTACGGCCCTGCCCAGCGTGGCGCCAACCTGCTCTACACATTCGATGCAAAGCACGTCTTCCCTTTCCACGGCGTCCAGGATATTCCCCAGCGAGATTTCCTTCCCTTCCTTGAAAAGGGGCGAGAGCAGCGACGAGCGGCCGTCGGAGAGTTTTTCCAGCACAATCCGGTGCAAGGCGCTGCCGGAGGCGCCGGTTTCCAGGCAGCCCACCTTTCCGCACTGGCACACGCAGTTGTTGTCCAAGAGCGGGAAATGGCCGATTTCTCCGGAGAAGCCGGACTTCCCGTAGTACAGTTTGCCGTCCATCACCATGCCCATGCCAAGGCCCCAGCCCACGTTCAGGAAGAGGATGTTGCCCTCGCTTCCGGGGAAACTGCTCATGTACTCGCCGTAAGCCATGGCACGGGAGTCGTTTTCTACCGCCACGTGATGGCCGAAACCGGCGCTCAGCAGCTGGGCGATGGGCTTTTCTTCCCCGAGGAAGTAGGAATAGCTGTAGCCGGTCCGGTGGTTCACCCGCCCGGTCAGGTTGACTCCGTAGCCGCGGATGAGGCTTTTGTCCACGCCGGCCTCCGAGAGCTTTTCCTGGACGCAGCGGCAGAAATCGGCCACGGAATCCTCCGTGTTGCGCAGTACGAAGGGAATATCTTCCAGCATGCGCGTCACCCGGCCGGAAAAGTTGGTGACGGCCACCATCAGGCTGTCGCGGTTCACGTCTATGCCCACGAAAGAGCCGGCGGCGGGATTGAGCCCGTACAGGCTGGGACGCCGCCCCGTGGCCGATTCCATCTTGCCGGTATCTACCAGAAAGCCCTCCTGAATCATTTCCGCCACGATGCGGGTCACTTTGGGGATGCTGGTGCCCAGTTCGCGGGCCAGGTCCTGGATGGAGTAGCTCTCATGGGAGGAGCACAGGGCCAGGATGGTTTTCTTTTCGGCCGCGTATCGGCCATTGATATTATTGAGGAGGGTTTCCATGTTCCGGCTTTTTGACAAAGATAAATATTATTTGCCGATTGAGCAAGTGTTTGCGCCAAGGCGTTAAAATATTAGAAAAATTATTAACGTTTCGTTAAAAAGTATTGCATAATTAGATTTATTTTGTAAATTTGCAGCTGTACTATAAACTAAAACTAATAAAAAAGGCACATATGAGTACCCGAATCAACTTCAAAGAAATGGCCGACCGCTATCGTAAAGAATTGTATGACAGCGTATTGCCCTTTTGGTTAGAAAAATCTCAAGACCGTGAGTACGGTGGCTACTTCACCTGCCTGAACCGGGACGGAAGCGTCTTTGACACAGACAAATTCGTGTGGTTGCAAGGCCGTGAGGTGTGGATGTTCGCCATGCTGTACAACAAGGTGGAGAAAAACCCCGAATGGCTTGCCTGCGCCAAGCAAGGGGCCGAATTCCTGGACAAATTCGGCCACGACGGCAGCTACGACTTCTACTTTTCCCTCACCCGCGAGGGAAAACCCATCATCGCCCCTTATAATATCTTCTCCAACACCTTCGCCTGCATGGCCTTTGCCCAGCTGGCCGTAGCGACGGGAGACGCACATTATGCCGATGTGGCCCGCAAGACCTTCCGGCGCATCCTGGAGCGCCGCTCCAACCCCAAGGGCAAGTGGAGCAAGGCCGTTCCGGGCACCCGCCCCATGAAGGACTTCGCCCTCCCGATGATCATCTGCAATATGGCCCTGGAGGTAGAACCCATCATCGAAGACAAGGCCCTGCTGGACAAGACCATCGAAGAAGCCCTGCATGAGGTGTTTGATGTCTTCTACCAGCCGGACCTGGGCGTGATGGTGGAAAACCTGGCCCCGGACGGCAGCCTGGTGGACTGCTTCGAAGGCCGAAGGGTGAATCCGGGCCACGACCTGGAGGCCCTGTGGTTCATGATGAACCTGGGTATCCGCCTGCATCGGCAGGACATCATAGACAAGAGCATGGAGATTGCCCTCCGCGTGATTGACTACGGCTGGGACAAGGAGTACGGCGGCATCTTCTATTTCATGGACCGCAAGGG
>CAMOKK010000126.1 GCA_946617545.1 uncultured Bacteroidales bacterium
AGAGGATTTGGCCGGCCGATGCGATGGTAATCCGGTTGATGATGCGGATGAGCGTGCTCTTGCCCGCCCCGTTGGGCCCCAGCAGGCCGAAAATCTTGCCCTCGGGAATGTCCAGCGACACATTGTCCAGTGCCACCTTGGGGCCGAAGGTCTTTGAAACGTTCTTGACTTCTACTATTGCCATATCCTTTTGTTTTGTGGGCAAATATAATAATTATTTATTGAATTACAATAAATTTTACTAAATATTCAATATTTTTACAACCAATTCCGTGAAGAGGTCCGACGGGGTGGCCTCGCCGGCGTCTCCTCCCTTGCCCTTGTAGTCATAATCCGTCAGAAGGGAGATGACCCGCATGCATTGCTGCAGGGAGTAACTGCGGACGGCCGAGTCGTACTCCTTGATGAAATACGGATTCACCCCCAGTACCCGGGCCACATCCCCCTGTGAAGGGCGTGTGGGCAGCATGGCGTGGTACTTGAGAATGCGGCTGAAGTGCGTAAAGAGCGGCGCCACCACCATGGGAAGGGCAAAACGCGGCGCCTCCCCCATGCGGGCGGCAATCTTCAGGGCCTGGGCCGACTGGCGGAAACTCAGGCATTTGGTGAGCTCGAATACGCTGAACTGGCGGCTCACACCCACGTTCTTTTCGATATCGGCCACACTCACCTCCTTCACGCCTTCGGGAAGGTTCTTCAGAAGTTTGTCCGTCTCTACGGCTATCTTTCCCAGCTCCGTACCGGCGCTCTCCGCCAGCAGCTGGGCGGCTTCCGGATGAATGCGCAGCCCCCGGCCCTCGTAGTAGGACTGAATCCACTGCGGCACCTCGTAATCCCGAAGGGCCCCCGACTCCACAATCACGCCCGTCTTGAGCACGCTCTTGTAGAGGGCGCGGCGTTTGTCGGCCGATGCGCCATGCATCAGAATCACCAGCACGGTGCTCTCCAAGGGCTGTTGGCAGTAGATGGACAATTCCTCTAAAGATTTCATCTGCTGGGCTTCCTTCACCACCACCAGCTGGCGCTCCGCCATCATGGGGAAGCGGCGGGCGGCGGTAATCACCGTGTCGGCCGTGACATCGGCCCCGTAAAAGACGGTCTCGTTGAAGTCCTTTTCCCACTCCTGGAGGCAATTGTCCAGGATGGCGCCCGCCACCAGGTCCGGGTAATAGGGTTCCTCGCCCATGAGCAGATAAACAGACTTGAAGATGCCGCTACGGACATCTTCAAGAATGCTTTTGACCTGACGGTCCAGCTCGATATAAGCTTTCTGTGCGGCCACTTACTTGGCAAATTTCTTTTCCTTGGCACGCACGATCTTCTCCTTGAGGGCGTCTGCGGCATCCGTAACGGCTTCCTCGAAGGTACGGGCCTGGCGCTCTATCACCAGATCCTCACCGGGGATGTGGGTCTGCAGCTTGACACTCTTGTTTTCCGCGTCCGGGAGAAGGGAAAGGGTGACATCGATGTCTCCCATGTTGTCGAAGAACTTCTCTACTTTTCCAACTTTCTTGTCAATGAAGTCCAGCAGCTTCTCGTCTGCATTGAACTTAAGGGACTTAACGTTAATCATGTTTGCCAGCGTTTTTTGCCCTGGGATGGGCGTTCATGTATTGTGCCTTGAGCCTTTCAATGGAATTGTGGGTATACACCTCCGTGGCCGCGAGAGAGGAGTGGCCCAGCATCTGCTTGATGGCGTTCAGGTCTGCTCCTTCATCCAGAAGGGCCGTAGCCAGCGAGTGCCTGAGCACATGGGGGGATTTCCTCCCGGTGATGCCATAGCCGTCCAGTTCCGTTTTCACCGCCCGGTCCACGAAGGCAGGGTAAAGGGGATTCCCTTTCTCCGTCCTGAGGAGCGGACTTTCCGGTGTACAGTCCAGTTCCATTGACTTAGCTGCTTGTAAATATAGTGAAATTTCTTCAAGTACGGAAGGAATGAGCGGAATTTCTCTCATTTTATCTCCTTTTCCCCTTACGCGGAGGGTTTGCCGGGCGCTGTCCACGCTCTTCATTTGCAGGCCGATCAGCTCGGCCCGCCGGATTCCCGTAGCATACAAAAGGCTGACGATGAGCCGCCTGAGCCGCCGGTTATAAAGTTCATCGGCCAGCTTTTCCCCGGGTTTCAGGCTCTCCAGCACCTCCAGTTCCTCCTTCCCGGCACTATGGGCCGATGCTTCCAGGTATTCCGCCAGGGACTTTTCCGTGTAGTACTCCGGCAGGCGCTTTTCCATCTTGGGGCGCTTGACCCCGCGGACGGGGTTGGAGGAGAGCACACCCTCCTTCATCAGGAAGTTGCAATACCCGCTGAGGGCGCTCATGTGCAGGTGGACGGTGCGCGGCTTGAGCCCCCGTTCCATCAGATGCGCCTCATACTCCCGGATACGCGAAGGGATCAGGTCTCCGCCCCAGGCCTCGAAGTCCTCCAGGGCCTCGCGGTAGAGTTCCTGCGTGCGCGGGGAATACCTGCGCACGTCCCGGATATAGGCTATATAACGGTCGATTGTCATTCTGAACGAAGGGAAGAATCTTTCGCTTCCAGGCCGAACACCTCCCGGGCCTTGGCCCGCATGTAGGCATCGGCCGCCTCGAAAGTATAGGGGATTTCCCCGTCCAGGACGGCGTTTTTCACCATTTCCTTGAGCTGGCCAATGGTATTGCACGGTTCCAGGCCGAAGAGTTCCATCACATAGTCTCCGGTGATGGGGTTTTTCCAATTGCGAATCTCGTCCTTGGCCTCCACCTGGGCCATCTTCTCCTTCACCGCCTCGAAGTTCCGGCGCAGACGGGCCACCTTGGCGGGATTCTTGGAGGTGATGTCCGCGTTGCACAGGAGCATGAGGTCGTCTATGTCCTCCCCGGCGTCGAACAGCAGGCGGCGCACGGCGCTGTCCGTCACCTCGTCGTCCACCAGGGCGATGGGCCGCAGATGCAGGCTCACCAGCTTCTGGACATATTTCATCTTCTCGTTGAGGGGCATCTTGAGCTTCTCGAAAATCTTGGGGACCATGCGGGCACCGGTAACCTCGTGCCCGTGGAAGGTCCAGCCCTGCCCGGGAACATAGCGCTTGCTCACGGGCTTGCCGATATCGTGCAGCAGGGCCGCCCAGTGAAGCCACAGATTGGGCTCCCTCCCCTCTTCGGCCTCAAACAAAAGCACGTTTTGAAGCACCTGGAGCGTGTGGGAGAAATTCTCCTTGTGGCCTTTCCCGTCCACCGTCTCCACGCCTTTGAGACGGCTCAGCTCCGGCAGGAATTCCTTCAGCAGGCCGGTGTCCTCCATGAGTTCGAAGGCCATGGCAGGGTTCCGGGTCATGAGCATCTTGTTCAGTTCCTCCACAATGCGTTCCTTGGAGAGAATCTGCATACGCCCGGCCATTTCCTTCATGGCTTCCAGGCTTTCGGGAACGATGGTGAAGGGATGCTCCGGCGTGCTCAGCCGGGCGGCGAAGCGAATGGCCCGGAGCATGCGCAGAGGGTCGTCGCTGTAGGTCTGCTGAGGTTCCAACGGCGTGCGGATAATCCCGGCCGCCAGGTCCCGGATGCCCCCGAAGGGGTCTACCAGGGCACCGTAGTCCTCTTTCTGGAGGCTGAAGGCCATGGCGTTGATGGTAAAATCCCGGCGAAGCTGGTCTTCCTCCAGCGTCCCGTCCTCCACGATGGGCTTGCGGGAATCCCGGTGGTAAGACTCCCTCCGGGCGCCCACGAACTCCACCTCTATCCCATGATACTTGAGCATGGCGGTGCCGAAGTTTTTGAACACGCTCACCTTGGAATGGCACTTGGCGGCCACGGCTTCCGCCAACGCAATGCCGGCGTGCTCCGTACCCGGGGTGCTCTCCACCACAATGTCAATATCCTTGTTGGGACAGCCCAGGAAGCAGTCCCGCACATATCCACCTATCACAAAAGCCCTGACGCCCAGTTCCCCGGCCGTCTCACTCACCAGTCTGA
>CAMOKK010000127.1 GCA_946617545.1 uncultured Bacteroidales bacterium
TCGGCCTTGGTAACCAGGTCTTTGAAGGCGGGGAGATAGGTTTCCCTCAGGTCCCGCTCGCTAACTACGGCATTGTAGCTGTGGCGGTTCCATTCCGGACCGGAATGCACGGCAAAATGCTTGGCGCAGGCGTGGGCCTTGAGCACCGGGGCGTCGGAGGGCCCCTGCAGGCCGCGCACCACGGCCATGCCCAGCTGTCCCGTCAGGTAAGGGTCTTCCCCGTAGGTTTCCATGCCACGGCCCCAGCGGGGGTCACGGAAAATATTGATATTGGGCGTCCAGAAACTCAAACCCTGATACTGCCCCACATGACCGGAGGCTATGGCCTGGCGGTTTTTCACGCGGGCCTCGTCGCTCACGGCCGTAAACACCTCATACACAAGCGGCTCGTCAAAAGATGCCGCCATGCCGATGGGCATGGGAAAAACCGTGGCCTTCCCGCTGCGGGCCACCCCGTGAAGGGCCTCGTTCCACCAGTTGTAGTCCGGAATTCCCAGCCGTTCTATGCCTGCCGTAGAAGACATCATCTGGCCGGTCTTCTCTTCAATGGTCATTTGGGCAATGAGTTCACGGGCCTGTTTCTCAGGCGTCTCGGTGCATGCCACGCAAAGGGCAGCCGCACACAGCAAAAGGGGTTTACGCATAAGGCTTATCGGTTTTGGTGTTTCTCCCTCCACTTACGGATACGGAGGTTTATGTTTTCCTTGAGGCAGTCCTGGTACAGCCAGGGCTCGCAGCCGTGGATGTCTCCGGTATTGAGCAGACCCTTCAGGATGGGTTTGTATTCGGATGCACTGTACCCCGTCACCACCAGGACATGGTGCTCCGGAGAAAGGGTGACGGTAATGGTGTCATGCAGCGTAGCCGGCGTGGCGTCCGTGTGCCAGTTCACCGGATTGATGCACATCACGTTGGGCGCCGCCACGAAGGGCTTGATGTATTTCACATCCTTCACGGAATTGTAGCAGATGGTGACGCCGGTGTCGTCGGCCCCCTGCGCCGGGCGGATATGACGGGTGACCGCCGTATCGGACGGAGTCACTTTGTAGCCCAGGATATAGGCGGCGGCCAGATGGTCGTAATCGTCGTCGGACATGTATTTGAGCAGCTCCACCACGGCCAGGCCGCCCTGGCTGAATCCGGCCAGCACAAAGGGTCTGCTGCGGTCACGGGACGCCTGGAAGGCATCGAAGGCAGCCTTGATGTCCTCCATGGAAAGGCGCTCGCGGCGGGCGATCAGTTCCTCGTCCAAGGTGGTCCAGGTGGTGCCGGCCAGGAAACGGTAATAGGGAGAATAAAAGTTGTTGCCGGGAGCCATGTAGGCCGATATGCGCACGTTTTCCCGGTCCATCCGCGCCCGCTGCACGGGGTTGTAGACATCGGCATAAAAGCAGGTATCGCCCTGGGGCGTTTTCCAGTCGTTGATGCAGGTGGAGATGAAATAAAGGATGTCTCCCCCGGTGGAATCCGGGTCTTGCAGCTGAGTAAACCAGCAGTCCGGACGGGTGTAGTCCGGACGCGGGGGGATGTATCCCAAAGGAGGCCGACATGCCCATGCCAGCCCCGTGAATACAAGAAGCGAAGCAAGCGTCTTAATCCAGACTTTGCAGTTCAATGCCATGCAACTCCCCTATTTGCTTGAGAAGGCCTTCGGGATAGGCTTTCTTCTTCACAAGAAGGCCCAAATCGGCCTTGTAACCGTCTGCCTCCTTGATCCAGGAGAAGTGGCCCACCTGCTTGCCAAAGGCCTGGATAGCGTTTTCCATGTCCTTGCGTTCCTTGGCGCTCAAGACCACGTTCACCTGCCTCTCTCCCAGTTTCACGTCAAAATGGTGCGCCGCCTCCGCACAGATGAGCAGGAGGAAAGCGCCCAGGACGGTGAGTTCATACATCGCAGCGCCGGCAGCCATGCCGATGGCACCCGTCACCCAAATGCCGGCCGCCGTGGTAAGGCCGCTCACGTGCCGGTTTTTCATGATGATGCCGCCGCCCAGGAAACCCAGGCCGCCCACCACGCTGGCCGCCACGCGGGCTGCATCGAACTTGTCGGCGCCCGTAAAACCATACTGGGAAATAATCATGAACAGGCAGGCTCCCAGGGCCACCAAAACATGGGTGCGGATACCCGCCACCTTGCCCCGGAGTTCACGTTCATAACCAATCAATCCACCCACCAGCGCCGCCACCAGCAAGCGTATAATAAAGTCTGTCGTCGTACACATATCGTGCAAAGATACACATTTTTATCAAAAAAAGGAAGGCCGGCATTTCTGCCGGCCTTCCCAAGCGGTTAGTTAAAACTTATTTACTCTGGGGAGCCAACACGTTGTGGACGGGCCAGCTCTGAGACTTCTTGAGAGAGAAAGGAGCGGTGCAGCGGATATCCTCCACGGACGCACCGAACTGTACGTTGTACGTTCCGGCAGCCGCTTCCCAGGCCGAGGTTGCCTCGTTGAAGGAAGCCAGCTCATAGGCACTCACCTTCAGGCTGAGCACTTGGCTCTCACCCGGTTTGAGTTCCCTGGTTTTGCCGAAGGCCTTGAGTTCGCGGGCGGGTTTTTCCAGGCCGCCGGCGGGAGCGCTCACATACAGTTCCACCACTTCCTTTCCGGCCACGGAGCCGGTATTGGTGACGGTGACGGTGGCGGTGAAGCCATCGGCCGATGCCCTCACCACGGGCTTGCTGTAAGAGAAGCGGGTATAGCTGAGGCCATAGCCGAAGGGATAGGAGACAGCCACGTCACGGGTGACGAAATGGCGGTAGCCCACCCAGATGCCCTCTTCATATTGCGTATAGTCCACATCCTTCTTGGGAATCTTGGGACCCCAGGAGAAGCCGCGGGAAGCCGATGCATCATAGTTGTAAGGGAAATTGGCGCTGGACGGATGGTCCATGAAGTTCACGGGGAAGGTCATGGGCAGCTTGCCGGAAGGATTCACCTTGCCGGTAAGCACATCGGCCACGGCGTTGGCACCTTCCTGGCCGGGGCTCCAAGGCAGGAGGATGGCATCCACGAGGCTCTTCCAGGAGTTGGTCTCGATGACACCGCCCACATTCAGGACCACCACCACCTTCTTGCCCAGGGCATGGTAGGAAGCGCTGACGCGCTGGAGGAGCTCCCGTTCGATGGAGGTGAGTTCAAAGTCGTCCATCATCTTGCGGTCGCTTCCCTCGCCGGCATTACGGCCCAGCACCACCACAGCCACATCGTTGGCCTTGGCCTGATTCTGGATGGCGGCGTCGGGAATCTCAACCTCTGCGAGCTTGCTGCTGAAGAACCAGGAGAAAGCATTGCTGTTGAGTCCCTTCTTGGCCTTTTCATAGGACTTGTATGCCATGTAGTATTCCTTGAGGGATTTGTCCAGGGTGAAGCCGGCATTCTCCATGCCTTCCACCATATTCACCACATAGGCTTTGTTCACGTCACCGGAGCCGGTGCCGCCGGCCACGAAATCTACGGAAGAAACGCCGTAGAGGGCCACTTTCTCGTTCCCGGCAAGCGGCAGGGCGTTCTCATTGCGGAGGAGCACCATGGCTTCGCCGGCAGCCTTGCGGGCCACGGCGGCATGGGCCTTCAGGTCCGGGGCGTTGTTGTATTTGTAGCCCTTGAAATGAGGAGTACGCACAATGTAATTAAGCATGTTGCGTACGTTGCGGTCCAGCTCTTCCCGGGAGATGGTACCGTCTTCCACGCCGGCGATGATGCGGTCAATCTCGTTCTGGTTGCCGGGCTCCATGAGGTCGTTGCCGGCCTTGGCGCTCTTCACGGTGCCGGCCTTGTTTCCCCAGTCCGTCATCACGATGCCCTTGAAGCCCCACTCGTCACGCAGAACGGTGGTGAGAAGGTCCAGTTTCTGCTGGGTGTATTCCCCGTTGAGCTGGTTGTAGGAACTCATCACCGTCCAGGGCTGTGCCTCCTTGACGGCAATCTCAAAGTTTTTCAGGT
>CAMOKK010000128.1 GCA_946617545.1 uncultured Bacteroidales bacterium
CCGACAAGGTGAGCTACGTCTCCACCGGCGGCGGCGCCATGCTGGAAGCCATCGAGGGCAAGATCCTCCCCGGTATCGCAGCCATTCAGGACTAATTGGGTTGACAGCTAAGTAATTGGCTGTCATTAACTTATAAGAAAGTTCTCGTTCAAATTTTGAACGAGAACTTTCTTATAATACACTCTGTATCAGCGAGTTAGCTGTCAGGGCTTCAGAGACTGTGGGCAAAGTGGGTGGGCTGCTTCGCTTTGGGGCCGCCTTGCTCCGGATGGACGGCGCGGGCGGGAAGCTTCCGGGTAAAGGCATACACCAGGAAGCCGATGCCCAGCAGCACGAAGGGGATGGAGAGCAGCTGCCCCATGTTCAGGGCCATGTCGGCCTCAAAGTCCACCTGCGGGTTTTTGACGAATTCGATGAGGAAACGGCTGCCGAAGCACACGACAAGGAAAATGCCCACGAAGGTGCCGCGGTACAGCTTGTCCAGTTTTTTCCAGTACAGCCACATGAGGAACAAGCCCAGGAGCAGGTAGGTGCCCGCCTCGTACAGCTGAGTGGGGTGGCAGGGCTGCGTTTCCCCGTTGCGCTCGAATACGAAGCCCCAGGGAAGGGAGGTGGGGCCGCCGTAGATTTCGGAGTTGAAGAGGTTGCCCAGGCGGATGAAACAGGCGGCGAAGGCGACGGGAATCACCAGGTGGTCCAGTATCCAGACGTAGTCGAAGTCGTTCTTCCGGCCGTATTTGCGGGCATACCACCAGATACCCAGCAGCAGGGCGATGGTGCCGCCGTGGCTGGCCAGGCCGCCTTTCCAGGGCATGAAGATTTCCCAGAAGCCCTTCCAGCTGCCGAAGTAATAGTCCGGTTGGTAAAAGATGCAGTGGCCCAGGCGGGCGCCCACGATGGTGCAGAGCAGCAGCATGTACAGCAGCGGGTCCAGCAGGTTCGTGTTTATCTTCTCGCGCACGAAGAAGCTTTTCATGATGTACCAGCCCAGGATGAATCCGCTCACGAACAGGAGCGAATACCACCTGAGTTCGAACCCGCCGATGTGCAGGATGGCCGGGTCTATATTCCAGTGTATTGCCAGATATTCCATATATTTTACAAAGATATAAAAATATTCTTGTCCAAATGCGAGATTAGTACATTTTTTGCAGTATCTTTGCGCGTTTTTTTTAAGTTAGTAGTATGTATTTTAGAAAGTTTGTTTTTGTGCTGGCTCTCCTGGTTCCCGGAGTGGCACAGGCACAATTTCAAGGCACGGAGCGCCCGCAGGGAGACACCACCCTGGTCCTCAGCCTGGACGACGCCATCAAGATAGCCCTGAGCGAGAACGCCTCCGTCAAAGTGGCCGATATGGAAGTAAAGCGCAGCAAATATGCGCAGAAAGGCTCCTACGGCCAGCTCTTCCCCCAAATCAACGCCACCGGCATGTACAACTATGCCATCAAGAAGCAGAAGGTGTACTTTGGCTCGGACGACACCAGCAGCAGTTCCAGTTCCAGCGGCGGCATGGCCGGTATGATGGCCGGCATGATGGAGCCCATCATGTATTACATCAACCAGCTCTATGAAGCCACGGGAACACCTTTTGTGCCGTACGTGAAACCCACACCCGACCCGGATGAGGAGGGTTCCGGCAGCGGAGCCGTCGAGATGGGCCGTCGCAACCAGGTAACCCTGGGCCTGAGCGCCAGCATGCCGGTGATTAACCTCCAGCTCTGGGAAAGCCTGCGCATCAGCGGAGAGCAGGTGGAACTGGCCGTGGAGAAGGCCCGTGATTCCCGTCTGGGCACGGTGTCTTCCGTGAAGCAGGCCTATTTTGCCGTCCTCATGGCCAAGGCCTCCTACGAGGTGTACAATGCCGTCTATGAGAACGCCGTCCAGAACTACAAGTTCACGGAAAGCCGATACAACGTGCAGAAAGCCTCCGAGATGGACATGGCCCGCGCCAAGAGCTCCCTGGCCGCCGCCATCCCCAACCTCTACAATGCCGAGAACGCCGTCTATCTGGGCCTGTGGCAGCTCAAGGCCGTGATGGGCCTGGATCTGGACCGCGCCGTGGATGTGGCCGGCAAGCTGTCGGATTACGCGGAACACATGTTCTACGATTTCCACGAAGGCCTGGAATCCACCGTATCCCTTGACCGCAATTCCCAGATTCGCCAGCTGGCCACCCAGGCCGAGACGCTGGCCAAGCAGATTCGCATGCAGCAGTTCGCCTATGTGCCCACCCTGTCCATGCAGCTGAGCTACAATTACTACACGCAGAGTGACAAGTTCAACCTGAGCCAGTGGAAGTGGCTGCCCTCCAGCACCCTGGTGTTCAACCTGAGCATCCCCATCTTCTCCGGCGGCCAGCGCTACCATGCCATCAAGCAGACGCGGGTCCAGGCCGATGAGCTGGCCATCCAGCGGGCCAACACGGAGCGCCAGCTGCGCATCGGCATCCGCCAGAGCCTCTCCAACATGGAGACGGCCATGCGCACCTACGACGCCGCCCGCAGCGCCGTCGAATCGGCCGAAAAGGCTTACAACATTGCCTCCAAGAGCTACCAGCTGGGCAAGAGCACGCTCACAGACCTGAACAACACCGAGCTCACCCTCACCCAGACCCGCATGCAGGCCGCACAGGCCATTTATAATTTCGCCGTTGCCAAGGCCGGCCTGGAGCAAACCCTGGGTTACGATTTCACCGAAGAAAAATAGTACAGAGATATGAAAAAGAGTTTAACATTTGTGGCCGCCCTTGTCGCAGCAGTGGCTTGCGGCAATCAGGGCGCCAATAACCAGAGCGTCGCACCGGCTCAGACCGTTCCCTCCGTGGAAATAGCGGTAGCCCAGGCCCGCGACGTTCCTCTGGACAATACCTATGCCTCCACCGTTCAGGCCGAGGCCGTGAACAACATCGCCCCGCAGACCGGCGGACGCATCCGCAAGATTAACGTGGAAGTGGGGGACTATGTGGTGAAAGGCCAGATTCTGGCCGAGATGGACCGCCTGCAGCTGGACCAGCTGGAGCTCCAGGTTCAGAACGAC
The DNA here is from genome assembly GCA_946617545.1 of uncultured Bacteroidales bacterium. Classification (GTDB taxonomy): domain Bacteria; phylum Bacteroidota; class Bacteroidia; order Bacteroidales; family UBA932; genus Cryptobacteroides. Next base: position 3,037 of record CAMOKK010000128.1, read on the forward strand.
GAGATTGAGTACGAGCGCCTGAAGGGCCTGTACAATGAAGGCGGCGTGTCGCAGAGCGATTTCGAGGCCGCCGAGCTGGGCTACAAGGTGCGCCGCACCAACCTGGAGAATGTGCGCGAAAACACCATCCTGCGCAGCCCCATCACGGGTTTTGTGAGCGCCCGCAACTTTGACGCCGGAGACCTCTTTTCCATGAGCGCTCCGCTGTTCACCGTACAGCAGGTGACTCCCGTGAAGCTCCTGGTGGGCATTTCCGAGAGCGAGTACTCGCTGGTGAAAAAGGGTGACCAGGTTACCCTCACCGTGGACGCCATCCCCGGAAGAACCTTCAGCGGCAAAATCGGGCGCCTGTATCCCACCATCGACGCCGCCACCCATACCTTCAAGGCCGAGGTCACCGTCCCCAATACAGACCGTGTGCTTCGCCCGGGCATGTATGCCCGCGTGAAGGTGAACTTTGGCACCCGCCGCAGCGTGGTGGTTCCGGACCAGTGCCTGGTGAAGCAGGAAGGCACCGGCACCCGCTTTATCTATGTGCTTAAAGCAGACAATACCGTGAGCTACCTGCCCGTTACCATCGGCCGGCACATGGGACGCGAATATGAAATTATCGAAGGTCTGGAGGACGGACAGAAGGTGGTTCTCAAAGGACAGAGCCTCCTCAAGGACGGCATTAAGGTGAACGTGCTATGAGTATCTACAGAACAGCCGTTGACCATCCGGTAACCACTTCGCTGCTCTTTTTGGCCTTTGCCATCATGGGCGTGTTTGCGCTTACCCGGCTCCCGGTAGACAACTTCCCCGACATCGAATCCAACACCATCATGGTGATGAGCTCCTATCCCGGCGCATCGGCCGAGGATG
>CAMOKK010000129.1 GCA_946617545.1 uncultured Bacteroidales bacterium
TCCGTTGCTGGTCCAAGCCATTTCCGTTGCAGGTCCCCGTTTTTTCTCTGACCTGCGACGCTAATCTTCATTCTGGGGCGTATTCCGTTGCAGGTCGGCCGATTTTTGGGGACCTGCGACACACGTACCACTCACCTGCGACAGCAATTGCGCCAGGGCATGGGTGGTGGCGCGGCGCGTATAAGGGCCGATTTCGCCGGTGGTGGCGGGGATGCCGCCGCCACAGTGCTGATGCCAGGCGGTGGCCACAAACGCCCGCATCGGAGCCGGGTTGTCCCAGTCGGCCGTAATGCCGGCACGCGCCTGAAACAGAACCTGCGCCATGGCGCCGTCTTCCTGGCCGATTCCCAGCACCGGACGCCGGGCCGCCAAGTACTCGAACAACTTGCCGGGAAGAATGGGGGCATACAGGGGGTCGTTGCGGAGGGGCAGAAGAAGGAGGGACGCGCTGCGCTGCTCGCGGACGGCATCGGCATGATTCAAAGGCCCCAGCAGCACCACATTGTCCGAAAGCCCGGCGGCCGATATGGCCTCCAGCACCTCCCGGTCCACTTTTCCCACCAGCCGGATGCGCAGCTCTTCCCGGAATCCGGGTTCGGAAACCGCCAGTTTTCCCAGCACCTTCCAAAGCTCCAGCGGGTTGCCGTCGGCCGCAAAAAGACCGGTATGGGTGATATTGAAAAGGCCGTCTCCCTGAGGGGCGGGGCCTGTGAAATCTTCCTCGTCAAAGCCGTTGGTGATGCAGGCGACGGGGGTGCGCGTCTGGGCCCGGAAGTCTTCCTGCACCTGCGGCGTACAGGCAAGCACGGTGGAGCAGCTGTCCAGCACAGACTGTTCCAGGCGGCGGAGCCGGCGCCAGGTGGCGGAGGTCATGGGCAGGTACCGCAGGTAGTACATCCGGCTCCATGGGTCCCGGAAATCCGGAATCCAGGGAATGCCGGTAGCCTGATGCAGCTTCTGGCCAATCAGGTGGACGGAATGCGGCGGCCCGGTGGTCACAATCACATCTACAGGGCGTTCTTCCAAGTATTTGAGGAGAGTCTTGACGGAGGGCTTCACCCAGCCCGCACGGGGGTCCGGCACAAAGCAGTTGGCCCGAACCCAGAGGGAGAGCTTCTGCTTCCAGCTCTTTTTTCCGGAAGAGATTTCCGTCACCTGGGTGCTCTCCGCACCGGTGAGCTTCCGGTACGCCGCATAGGGTTCCCAGATGTGGCCGCGAAGGACCTCAACGGAGGCCGGAACTTCTTTCTGGAAGGAAGGGTCCAGCGAAGGGTAATCGGCCCCGTCGGGGGCAAAGACAACGGGCTCCCAGCCCTCCGAGGGCAGGTATTTGACAAACTTCACCCAGCGCTGCACGCCGGAACCGCCGGACGGCGGCCAGTAGTAGGCTATGACCAGAACGCGTTTCATATGCCAAGCTCTTCTTTCATGCCCCGAAGCAGGTCGAAGGCTTGAAGCGGGGTTAAATTATTGAGATCTACGGATTTGAGACGGTCGCGGAGGGATTCCAGCAGAGGGTCGTCCAATTGGAACATGCTCAGCTGCAGGGAGCCGTCCTTCTCAATGCGGCCTTCTTTCACCGTATGGGGTTTTACGGGCGTGAGGGCACCTATCGCCTCCAGACGCTCGCTGTTTTCGAGGGCTTTCAGGGTGCGTTCCGCGCTTTCCAGCACGGGCTGCGGCATGCCGGCCATGCGGGCCACGTGGATACCGAAGCTGTGGGCGGTGCCGCCTTCGCGGAGTTTGCGCAGGAACAGGACCTCACGGCCCACCTCCTTCACCGCCACATGGAAGTTTTTCACGCGCGGGAAGAGGCCTTCCAGATCATTGAGTTCGTGATAATGGGTGGCGAAGAGCGTCTTGGCGCCCTTGCCGTATTCGTGGATATACTCTACGATGCCGCGGGCGATGGACATGCCGTCGAAGGTGGAGGTTCCCCGGCCAATCTCGTCCAGAAGCACCAGCGACCGGGCGCTCAGGTTGTTCAGAATCATGGCTGTCTCCAGCATTTCCACCATGAAGGTGGACTCTCCGCGGGAGATGTTGTCCGTGGCGCCTACGCGGGTGAAAAGCTTGTCGAACCAGCCGATATCGGCCGATGTGGCGGGCACGAAGGAGCCGCACTGGGCCATGAGCACGATGAGGGCGGTCTGGCGCAGCAGGGCGCTCTTACCGGCCATGTTGGGGCCCGTGAGGATGATAATCTGCTGCCCCTCCGTATCCAGGTACACGTCGTTGGGGACGTATTCCTCTCCGGGGGCCATGAGGGTTTCTATGACGGGGTGCCGGCCTTCCCGGATGTCCAGCGCCTTGCCGTCGTTCATCCGGGGACGGCAGTAATGGCGCTCTGCGGCCTGCTCCGCGAAGCCCGCCAGCACGTCCAGCTTGGAGAGGATGCGGCTGTTGCCCTGGATGACGGGAATCTGCTGCTGGATGCGGGCGATGAGTTCCCCGTACAGGCGCGACTCAATAGCGTAGATACGGTCTTCGGCCGTGAGAATTTTCTCTTCGTATTGTTTGAGTTCTTCGGTGATATAACGCTCTGCATTTACCAGGGTCTGCTTGCGAATCCACTCCGGCGGAACCTTGTCGCGGAAGGTGTTGCGAACCTCGATATAATAGCCGAAAACGTTGTTGTAGGCAATTTTAAGGGACGATATGCCCGTGCGCTCCGCCTCCCGCTGCTGCATCTGCAGAAGGTAATCCTTGCCGCCGGCGCTGAGGGTTCGGAGCTCGTCCAGTTCTTCATCTACGCCCTGGCCGATAACGGGCCCCTTCCCCAGCTGAATGGCCGGCTCGGGAGCCAGGGTTTTCAGGATATCGGCCAGCAGCTTTTCGCAGCCCTTGAGGCCACCCAGGAGCTTTTTAAGGGCATCCGGCCCATCGGCCAGGCGTTCTTTGATGGGGCTTGTGAGCGAAAGGCCGCGGCCCAGCTGCATCACCTCGCGGGGATAGGCCCGGCCGTTGGCGATACGGCCCAGGATGCGCTCCAGGTCTCCCAATTTGCCCAGGTCCATCTGGGTATCCTGCAGAATCTGAAGATTTTCCGTAAAGTATTGGACCGTGTCGTAACGGGCGTTCAGCTCCTTCAGGTCCATGATGGGCATGGCCAGCCACTGCCGCAGCAGGCGGGCGCCCATGGGGCTGGAACACTTGTCCAAAGTCTGGACCAGGGATACGCCATCGGCCCCGGAAGCGCTTTGGAACACCTCCAGGTTGCGGAGAGTGAACTTGTCCATCCACACGAACTTGGCCTCGTCTATGCGGCCTATCGTGCAAATGTTCTTGAGCCCGCTGTGCTGGGTCTGCTCCAGATAGACCAGAAGGGCCCCGGCGCTGCATACGCCCAGCGGGTAAGGGTCTATGGCAAAGCCCTTGAGGCTGTCCACGCCCATCTGGCGCTTGAGCCGCTCAACGGAAGAATCGTACACGAAGGCCCACTCGTCCAAGGAGGTGGTGTAAACGTCTCCCAGGCGTTCTTTCAGACCCTTTTCACAGCCCCGCTGGACCACCAGCTCCTTGGGCTTGAGGGAACCCACCAGGGTGGCAATGTAGTCCAGGCTGCCCTGGGCCACCTGGAACTGGCCGGTGGATACATCCAGGAAAGCGGCTCCGCAAAGGTTCCGCTCTACGGTGAGCCCGCAGAGGAAGTTGTTCTCCTTGGTTTCCAGCATGTTTTCCCCGAAGGAAATGCCGGGGGTTACAATTTCCGTGACACCGCGCTTGACCAGTTTCTTGGCAAACTTGGGGTCTTCCAGCTGGTCGCATACGGCCACCTTGTAACCGGCCCTCACCAGCTTGGTGAGATAATTTTCCAGGGCATGGTGCGGGAAGCCCGCCATGGCCACGGGACCCTTGTCTCCGTTGGATTTCTTGG
>CAMOKK010000130.1 GCA_946617545.1 uncultured Bacteroidales bacterium
TATGGACTCGTATTACCGCCACTTCCGCAACCGGAAAATCTACCGTTTCGTGACCTTCGCCACCCTGGAGGCGACGGAGGAGGAAGCCGTGGTGTACCAGGCCATGTACGGTGACCGCCGGTACTGGATTCGGCCCAGGGCCAATTTCTTCGAAGAGGTGCCGTTTGACGGCAGGATGGTCCGGCGGTTCCAGCCTGTTCCAAAGGAAGAAGCCCTGAAGGAAATAACAACATCCGCTCAACCCATACAAGAAATGCGCAACGTTACCAAACTATCAGACACCACATCCGGCGGCATCCGCAGCACTTCGTTTGCTACTTGCGGTGTAACTTGTTCCACTCAGATTAACCTTCAGACCGAGGGGGACATCATCCGCCGGGTGGAGATTGTCAAAGGCTGCGACGGCAACACCAAAGGCCTGGCCCGGCTCTGCGAAGGCCGAAGAATCGAGGATGTCATCGGCCTTTTGGAGGGCATCGACTGCAAAGGACGGGGAACCAGCTGCCCGGACCAGTTGGCCAGGGCGCTCAAGGAGTTAACTTCAGCTCAGTGATGGATGGAATCCGGAAGGCGGAAGAAAGGGACCTGGAGGCCGTGAACGGGCTTCTCAGGCAGGTTCTGGCCGTTCATCACCGGGGGCGCCCGGACCTTTTCAGGGAGTCCGGAAAGAAATACACGGACAAGGAGCTGCTGGCCATTTTTGAGAATCCGCAGACGCCGGTTTTCGTGTATGAGAGGGGCGGGGAGGTGCTGGGCTATGCCTTCTGCGCCGTGCAGCACCAGGGGAGCGGAAGCCTTCAGGAACTGACCACCCTCTATGTGGACGACCTCTGCGTCCATGAGAAGGCCCGCGGGGAGCATATCGGCAAAGCTCTTTTCGAGTATGTGAAAACCTTCGCCCGGGACAGGGGCTGCTACCAAATCACGCTTCATGTGTGGGAGTGCAATCCCGCCGCAAGGGCTTTCTACGACTCCCTGGGTTTCAAGCCTCAATACACATCCATGGAAATGATTTTATAATTTGATATGAAAAAACGTCGTATATCACGCATTGTCCTGGCCGTCCTGCTGGCGGCCATCCTGGGCGGTTGCCTGTACCTGAATTCGCTTCTGCCCATCATCACCGGCTATGCCGCCAAGAATCTGGCATCGGCCGTATTTGTTTCTGGCAGAGATGCTTCCGAGGTGGAAAAGCTGGACCTGCATTTCTCCTTCATCCAGTACACCCGTAACAAGGTGGATTATGGGAACAAGACGGTTACCAGCCGTTTCCTCTGGGGCAAGTCCGTGGCCGCGTATCGGGAAGGCTACGGCGTCACCCTGCTCCGGGGCAAGCACAAGGATGCCTTCCTGAAGCAGGCTTTCCCTCTCCAGGCCGATTCGGCTTTCCCGGAGCTGCTGCCGGCGGGAGACTCTGCAACTGCGGCAAAGCTGGAGCCCATCGCCAAGGCTTTCGTAGATGAAAAGGCCTATGGCGGCACTCCTTTCGCCTTTGTGGTACTGCACAAGGGCGGCATCGTGGCCGAGCGTTACGGCAAAGGCATAAGCCCGGAAACCAAGCTCCTGAGCTGGAGCATGGGTAAGAGCTTCACCAGCGCCCTCGCCGGCATAATGGCAGGGGATTCCCTGATAGACATCCACGCCCCCCTCGGCATCCCCGAATGGCAGGCCGACGGGCGCCGCGCCATTACCTTGAACAACCTCCTGCAGATGCAGAGCGGCCTGGAGTGGAACGAGAACTACGGCAACCGCTCCGACGTGAACATCATGCTCCACCAGGCGGAAGACATGGGCCTGTATGCCCTGTCCAAACCCCTTGAGCACGAGCCCGGTACCTTCTGGTACTATTCCAGCGGCACCACCAACATCGTGATGCGTTACCTGCGCGGGAAATTCTCCTCCGATGCGGAATTCCTTTCCTATATGCGGGAGCGTCTTTTCAAGCCCGTCGGCATAGCCAATCCCTGTTTTGAAACCGACATGAGCGGCACTCCCGTAGGCTCTTCCTACCTCTACGTGACGGCCCGGGATTATGCTCGCTTCGGTCAGCTTTACCTGAACGACGGGTGCCTGGGCGGAGAGCGCATCCTCCCGGAAGGATGGGTGGATTACACCCGTACGCCGGCATCGGCCAGCGAGGGGGGCTATGGCGCCTTCTTCTGGCTTAACCGCAACCACAGGCTGCCCGACGTCCCCGAAGACATGTTCTCCTGCAACGGGCACGACGGCCAGCAAATCTACATCGTTCCCTCCAAGGAACTGGTGGTTGTCATTCTGGGCTATTCCCCCAAGCCGGACCATGTGATAGACTTCAACGGCCTTCTGCGTGACATCATCGCCGCCCTGTAGATGAACAAGGATACATCCATACAGTACCTCCCGGGAGTGGGCCCCAAGCGGGCGCAGCTTCTGGAATCCGAGCTGGGAATCCGCACCCTGGAGGACCTGGTGCACCTGTATCCCTTCCGCTACATAGACCGAAGCAGCATTGTGCGCATTGCCGACGTGCACCCGGACCTGGCCCAGGTGCAGGTAAGGGCCACGGTGCAGAAAGTCCGCCTCTTTGCCAAAAACGGCGCGGAACTTCCGGCCGGGGAGCTCAAGTACAACATGGTGAGCCGCCTCAGCGCCATGGTGGCCGATGAAAGCGGCGAGATGGAGATGGTCTTTTTCAAGGGCGTGAAGTGGATGCATGCACGCCTGGTGCCCGGCTCCACCTTCATCTTCTTCGGGAAGCCCGCGGTGTTCGGGAACCGCCTGAACATGGTGCACCCGGAGGTGGACGCCCCCGATGCCGGAACCACCGGCGTGCTTACGGGCGTGTATCCTTCTACCGAGAAACTCAAAAATGCCGGCATCACCGGCAAGGTGATGCTCCGCCTGATGGGCGCCGCCCTGCAGGAAATCCTGCCCGCCGTCCGGGAAACCCTTCCGGACTACATTCTCAAGGAGAAGGGCCTGGTGCCCCTGACTTACGCCCTCCGTCAGATTCACTTCCCGCAGGACCAGGCGGCGCTGGCCAAAGCCACTTATCGGCTCAAATTCGAGGAACTTTTCCTCCTTCAGCTGTCCCTCCTCAAGCAGAAATACATCCGCAGCCGCAATGCCGTGGGCTTTGTGATGAACCAGGTGGGCCAGCCCTTCAACGACTGCTACAACGCCCTTCCTTACCAGCTCACCGCCGCCCAGAAGCGCGTGGTCAAGGAAATCCGCGAAGACATGCGCAGCGGCCACCAGATGAACCGCCTGCTGCAGGGAGACGTGGGCTCCGGAAAAACCATGGTGGCCGTGCTGAGCGCCCTCATCGCCGTCGGGAACGGCTACCAGGCCTGCATCATGGCCCCCACCGAAGTGCTTTCCCAGCAGCACTACGCCAATGTGTCCAAGTACCTCAAGCCCACCGGCGTCAAGTGTGCCCTCCTCACCGGCACCACCACCGCGGCCCGGCGCCGGGAGATTCACGCCGGACTGCAGGACGGCAGCATCGGCATCCTGATAGGAACCCATGCGCTCATTGAAGACACGGTACAGTTCCGGTCCCTGGGCCTGGCCATCGTGGACGAGCAGCACCGCTTTGGCGTGGAGCAGCGTGCCCGCCTCTGGAACAAAGGCTGGGGCGGTACCGCGCCGCACGTGCTGGTGATGACGGCCACCCCCATCCCGCGCACCCTGGCCATGACCTTGTACGGAGACCTGGACGTGTCCGTGATAGACGAGATGCCCCCGGGCCGCAAGCCCGTCACAACCCTCTGCGTGGGGGAGAACAAGCGTCACGCCATGCACAACTTCATCCGGGACGAGATTGCCAAGGGCCGGCAGGCCTTCATCGTGTATCCGCTCATCTTCGAGAGCGAAAAGATGG
>CAMOKK010000131.1 GCA_946617545.1 uncultured Bacteroidales bacterium
CCAACCGCATGAACAAATACACGGTGGGCATGGCCACGCAGGGCCTGGCCAATTACATCAAGGCCCATGTCCCCGGTGAGAAGAGCGTCTGCATCAGCTACGACGCCCGCAACAATTCGGAGCTTTTCGCCCAAATATCGGCCGATGTCCTGAGCAACAACGGCATCAAGGTGTACCTCTTCGAGGGCCTGCGTCCCACCCCGGAGCTGAGCTACAGCATCCGCGCCAAGAAGGCCACCGCCGGCATCATGGTCACCGCCAGCCACAACCCCAAGGAATATAACGGTTACAAGGTCTTCTGGAGCGACGGCGGCCAGATTACCGCCCCCGTAGACAAAGACATCGTGGCCGAGGTGGCCAAGATAGAAGACCCGGCCGATGTCCGCTTCAACCCCGTTTCAGGGCAGCCCAAGGCCGAAATCGAGATGATGGGCAAGGAGATGGACGAGTGCTACCTGAGGGACATCACCTCCCTCACCCTCAGCCCCGAGGCCGTGAAGAAGCACGCCGACATGAAGATAGTCTATACCCCGCTGCACGGCTGCGGCGTGCGCCTGATGCCTCAGGCCCTCAATCGGGTAGGCTTCACCAACATCATCCACGTGCCCGAGCAGGACATCAACGACGGCAACTTCCCCACCGTGGTCTCCCCCAACCCGGAAGAGCCCGCCGCCATGGCCATGGCGCTGGCCAAGGCCGATGAAACCGGAGCCGACCTGGTGCTGGCCACAGACCCGGACGCCGACCGCCTGGGCATCGCCGTACGCGACAACGAAGGCAAGATGGTGCAGCTCACCGGCAACCAGACCTGGAGCTTCCTCACCTACTACATCCTCACCCGCTGGAAGGAGCTGGGCAAACTGGCCGATGGCAAGGGCTACGTGGTAAAGACCATCGTCACCTCCGAACTTATCGCCGCCATCTGCGAAAGCTTCGGCGTCAAGTGCTACAACGTCCTCACCGGCTTCAAATACATTGCCGAGGTGGTCAAACGCAACGAAGGCAAGGGCACCTTCATCTGCGGCGGTGAAGAGAGCTACGGCTTCAACCTGGGAGAATTCGTGCGGGACAAGTGCGCACAGGTAGCCGGCATCATGGTGGCCGAATGCGCCGCCTGGGCCGCCGAGAAGGGCCTCACCCTGTACCAGCTCCTCCAAGAAGTGTACAAGAAATACGGCCTCTACGTAGAAAAGATGGTGTACATCGTGCGCAAAGGCAAAACCGGAGCCGAGGAAATCCAGAAGATTATGGCCGATTACCGCGCCTGCCCGCCCAAGGAGATTGCCGGCAGCCCTCTCACCAAGGTAATCGACTACCTGAAGCCCGAAGAGACCGGTCTCCCCAAGAGCAACGTCCTGCAGTTCTTCAACGCCGCCGGAGACGTCGTCTCCGTCCGTCCTTCCGGCACCGAGCCCAAGATCAAGTTCTACTTCGGCGCCAAGGGCAGCGACGCCCCCGCCAAGATTGAGGCCCTGAAAGCCCAGTTCATCAGCTAATGAAACACTTAGTCCTTTTTAGGTATTTATACCCACAAAAAACTCCTGTCAGGTGACAGGAGTTTTTTGTGGAGTATAGGGGAGTCGAACCCCTGACCTATAGATTGCGAACCTATCGCTCTAGCCAACTGAGCTAATACCCCGAAAAGGATTGCAAAATTACACGTTTTGCGACAAAGATGCAAATAAATCTTTAATCATGGCCTTGGCCACGGCGTCGGAGGCGCCGCTGCCGCCAAGGAGCTCCCGGATTTGGGCATAATCGGCCTTCATTTTCTCCCTATAGGCTTCATCTTCCATCAAGCGGGTGAGCTCCTGAAGGAGGGCATCGGCCGTGAGCTCCGACTGGATGAATTCCCGGAAGGCCAGGCGGTCCAGGATGAGGTTCCCCAGGGAGATGTATTTCACCTTCAGGAATTTATGCGCTACCCAGGCCGGAATGAGCGAGGAGAGTTTGTACCCCACCACCTGCGGAGTGCCGATGAGGGCAGCTTCCAGCGAGGCGGTGCCGGAATTAATCACGGCGGCCCGGGCGTGGCGTAGCGTGCCGTAGGTTTCCCCGAAGACCACCTTCACATAATCGCGTGCGCCTATGTAAGGGGCGTAGTCCTTCAGGCTGCGGGACGGGGCGGCGGCCACCACGAAAAGATGGTCCGGATGGGTGGCGTGCCAGGCATCGGCCATCTGCATATAAACGGGCATCATGGTTCGGATTTCCATATTGCGGGAACCGGCCAGGAGAGCTATCCAGGGGCGGTCCGGGAGGCCGGTACGCTCCAAAAACGCCTCCTTGGTCTCCTGGAGCGCCGGGCTCTCCTCGATGGCATCCACCAGCGGGTTGCCGGCGTAGATATAGGGTACGCCGTGGCGCGTGAAATACTCCTTCTCAAAAGGGAAAACGATGAAGAGCTTGTCCACCCAGGCCTTGAGCTTTTTGATGCGTCCCTCGCGGCTGGCCCAGACCTTGGGGGCAATGTAATAATACACCCGGAAGCCATCCTCGTGGGCATATTCGGCAATACGGAAGTTGAAGCCGGGATAATCGATGAGAATGACCACGTCCGGTTTCCACTGGCCGATATCGGACTTGCATCGCTCGATCCGGTCGATAAGCTGCTTGCCCTGAAGCACCACCTGAATTACGCCCATGACGGCGGTGTCGCGGTAATCGGCCACCAGGCCCTCCCCTTTTTCATGGGCCCGGAATACCTCGTTCATGAGCGGACCGCCCCAGAAACGCATCTGCGCCTGGGGGTCGTTGGCGTAAAGCCCTTTCATGAGGTTGCTTCCGTGGAGGTCTCCGGAAGCTTCGCCGGCTATGAGATAGTATTTCATTTTGTACGACGCTTGAGTTCCTGCATATCCGTCATCAAGGCATTGAGGGGCACGATGGTCACCCAGCCCTGCTCCAGGAGGAGGTGGTCGGCCGTGGCGGGGTCGGGGTCGTCATTGACGAAGGTGCCGCGCATGAAAACGGCCTTCTCCCCTTCCTCCAGGCTCACGCGGTAGTGCTGCCAGAGGAAGCTGTCCTTGAGGTCTCCGAGGGTGGTCTCGTCCCAGGCTTCGAATTCCTTGATCCAGTGGCCCAGGCCCTGGCGGGCAAACTTGACGCCCTTGATTTCTTCCAACGGCAGGGCCGGGAAGTTGATGTTGTAATAGAGTCCGGGCCGATTGTCGGGCCAGTTCTCTATCAGGTCTTTCATGATGCCGGGAAGGAGGGCCTCCACGGCGGAGAAATCCGCTTCCGGGCCGAAGTCGCAGAGGGAGACGCCCACCGCCTTGAGCCCGTTGATGACGGCTTCCTCGGCCGCACCCAGCGTGGCGCTGTAGTTGGCAGCTGTGGAAGCGTTGGTGCCGTGGTTGATGCCCGTCACCACCAGGTCAGGGTCCCGGTTCTCGTACTTGAATTCCAGGCCGAACTTGACGCAGGAGGCCGGCGTAGCGTCCAGATAAGTCCATCGGCCCGGACCTTCATTCTCCAAATCTTTATAGGCCAACTGTTTAACGCCTAAGGAGACCGCCGTAGACATGGCGCTTTGGTGGAACTTGGGAGCCACCACGGTTACCTCTCCGAACTGAGCCATCACCCGGGCCAGGACGTGGAGCCCCCGGGCCTTGTATCCGTCGTCGTTACTTACCAGAATCTTCATGGTGCAAAGATACTTAAAAATGCCTAGAGTCTGTTTTGAGATGATTGATATTTTTGTGGAAACTTTAGAAAGTATTTATTGTATTATTTCAAAACAGAGTCTATATTTGTGGTAAATCAAATT